>DATAGF010000023.1:0-4138 GCA_036257075.1 Miltoncostaeaceae bacterium | reverse complement strand
CCGCCGGGCGCTTGCCGGCACCGGCACGCGCCTCACCCTGGAGCTCGGCGGCAAGGGCGCCCACCTGGTGTTCGACGACGCGGCCCTCGATCAGGCGGTTGAGGGGATCGTGGACGGCATCTTCTTCAACCAGGGCCACGTGTGCTGCGCGGGCTCGCGCCTGCTGGTGCAGGAGGGCGTCGCCGACGATCTGCTCCAGCGGCTGCGGCGGCGGGCCGAGCTGCTGCGGGTCGGCGACCCGCTCGACAAGAACACCGACGTCGGCGCGATCAACTCGTCGGCCCAGCTGGAGCGCATCCGGGGCTACGTGGACGGGGCGGCGGCGGAGGGCTGCCGCATCGACCAGCCCGACCGGCCGCTGCCCGAGCGCGGCTTCTTCTTCCCGCCGACCATCGTGAGCGGCGTCGGCGGCTCGGAGGCGATCGTCCGCGAGGAGGTCTTCGGCCCGGTGCTCACCGTGCAGACCTTCCGCACCGAGGCCGAGGCCGTCGCCAAGGCGAACGCCACCCGCTACGGCCTCTCGGCCGGCGTGTGGACCGAGAAGGGCTCACGGATCCTGTGGGTGTCCCAGCGCCTGCGGGCCGGGGTGGTGTGGGCCAACACCTTCAACCGCTTCGACCCCGCCAGCCCGTTCGGCGGCGTCCGCGAGTCGGGCTTCGGGCGCGAGGGCGGGCGCCAGGGCCTGACCGAGTACCTCACCCTGGAGCCGGCCGGCGCATGAGCGAGCGGCTGGCGGTCCGAAAGACCTACAAGCTGTTCATCGGCGGGGCCTTCCCGCGCTCGGAGTCGGGTCGCACCACGGCGGTGACGGCCCCCGACGGGCGGGTGCTGGCGCACGTCGCGCGCGCCTCGCGCAAGGACGTCCGCGACGCGGTCCGGGCGGCGCGCGGCGCCCAGCCCGGCTGGGCCGAGCGCACGGCCTACAACCGCGGCCAGATCCTCTACCGGATCGCCGAGGTGCTGGAAGGGCGGGCGGGCCAGCTGGCGGGCGAGCTGGAGGCGGTTGGCGCCGACGCGGCCGAGGCGAGCGCCGACGTCGAGGCCGCGGTGGACGCGGCGGTCTACTGGGCCGGCTTCGCCGACAAGCTCGACCAGCTCGCCGGGGGCGTCAACCCGGTCGCGGGGCCGTTCCTCAACCTCTCCGAGACCGTGCCCGTCGGGGTCTGCGCCCTCGCCTGCCCGGACGACGGCGGCGTCCGCGGCGTGCTGGGGCTGGTCTGCCCGGCGATCATGGCCGGCAACGCGGTGGTGGCGCTGGCCGGCGGGCCCGCAGCGCTCGTCACCAGCACGCTGGGGGAGGTCGTCGCGACCTCCGACGTCCCAGGCGGGGTGGTCAACCTCCTGACCGGCGAGGCCGCCCAGCTCCTGCCGTGGATGGCCGACCACGAGGACGTCGACCTGATCGAGCTCAGCGGCGCCCCTGGGGACCTCGCGGCCGACCTCGAGGCGCGGGCGGCCGAGAACCTCAAGCGCACCCCGCGCACCGGCGGGGCGGAGGGGCTGGAGACCGCCCTGGCGTTCTGCGAGATCCGGACGGTCTGGCACCCCGCGCGCATCTGATGGAGGTCTCCGAGGAGGTCGCCGCGGCGCTCGCGGCCGGCCGCCCCGTGGTGGCCCTGGAGTCGACGATCATCGCCCACGGCCTCCCGCGACCCGACAACCTGCGGGTGGCGCGCGATGTCGAGGACGCGGTCCGCGCCGCGGGCGCCGTCCCGGCGACGATCGCCGTGCTCGGGGGCCGCGTGCGGGTCGGGCTCGGGCCCGACGCGCTGGAGGAGATCGCCCTGGCGGACGGCGTCGAGAAGCTGAGCCTGCGCGACCTCGGCCCGGGCGTCGCGAGTGGCCGTCCCGGCGCCACGACCGTCGCCGCCACGGCCCACGTCGCCGCCCTCACGGGGATCCCCGCCTTCGCCACCGGGGGCCTCGGCGGCGTCCACCGCGGGGCCTCGTCGACGTTCGACGAGTCGGCCGACCTCGCCGCCCTGGGGGCGTGCCCGATCGTCGTGGTGTGCGCCGGCGTGAAGTCGATCCTCGACGTCGGCGCCACCCTGGAGCGGCTCGAGACCCTGTCGGTCCCGGTCATCGGCTACCGCACCGACCGCCTTGCCGGCTTCTACCTCAGCGACGCGGGCCACCCGGTGCCCTGGCGGGCGGACTCGCCGGCTGAGGTCGCCGCCATGCAGCGGGCCCGGCGCGAGCTGCGGCTGCCCCAGGCGCTCGTGGTGGCCAACCCGCTCCCCGAGGACCTGCAGCTGGACCCGGCCCTCCACGAGCGGGTGCTGGCCGAGGCGCTGGAGGCCGCGGGCGCCGCCGGGGCGACGGGCAAGGCGGCCACCCCGTTCGTGCTCGGCCGCTTCCACGAGGGCACCGGCGGCGAGAGCGTGCGGGTCAACGTCGCCCTCGTCCTGCGCAACGCAGCCCTGGCCGCCGCCATCGCCGCCGCATGAGCGAGGGGCCCGTCGTCGTCCTCGGGGACGTCATGAGCGACATCTCGGCGCGGCTCACCGTGCCGCCGGTGCCGGCCAGCGACACGCCGGCCCGCATCGAGATGCGCCCCGGCGGCGGCGGGGCCAACGTGGCCGCCTGGCTGGCGCGGCTCGGCGCACCGGTCGTCCTGATCGGGTGCGTGGGCGACGACGACGCCGGCCGCACGGCCGCGCGATCGCTTGCCGCGTCCGGCGTGACGGTGCGGCTCGTCGTGGACCCCGGGCCGACCGGCGCGGTCGTGCTCATCGTCGGCCCGGATGGGGAGCGGACGATGCTCAGCGACGCGGGCGCCAACGCGCGCCTCACCGCGGGCGATCTGCCCCGCGACGCCTTCCGCCCGGGGGCGCGCCTGCACCTGTCGGGCTACGCCCTGCTGCGCGCTGGGAGCCGAGCGGCCGGCCTCGCGGCCCTGGCCGCGGCGCGCGACGCGGGCATGCCGGCGTCGGTCGACCCGTCGTCCGCCGCGCCGCTCGCGGCGGTGGGCGGCCCGGCGTTCCTGGAAATGGTCCGCGCGGCCGGGTCGATCATCGCCACGCGGGCCGAGGCCGAGGTGCTCACCGGCACCCGCGATCCCGAGGCCGCCGCCTCGCGGCTCGTGGAGGGCCGCGACGAGGTGGTCCTGAAGCTCGGGGACGCAGGGGCGCTGTGGCGCGGCGCGGACGGCGGGTCCGCGCGGGTGCCGGCGGCCGCTCCGGCGGCGCCCGTCGTCGACAGCACCGGAGCCGGGGACGCCTTCGCGGCCGCGTGGCTGGCGCGCCGGCGGGAGGGGGACGACCCCGCGGCGGCGCTGGCCGCCGCCTGCGTCCTGGCGTCCGAGGTCGTGACGCGCCCGGGCGCCGGCCCGCCGGCGTCACCGGCCGCCTAGCATCACCCGGTGCCCCCGCTGCGGACCATCTGCGTCTACGCCGGTTCGAGCCCCGGCGCGGACCCCCGCTACGCCGAGGCCGCGGCCGCCCTCGGGCGAGAGATCGGCCGTCGCGGCATGGGGGTGGTCTACGGCGGCGGCACGGTCGGCCTGATGGGCGTCGTGGCCGACGCCGCCCTCGCGGCGGGCGCGCCCGTCACCGGCGTGATCCCGCGCGCGCTCGACGCGCGCGAGATCGCCCACGGCCGCCTGACCGAGCTCGTCCTGGTGGAGACCATGCACGAGCGCAAGGCGCTGATGGCCGAACGCGCGGACGCCTTCGTCGCCCTGCCGGGCGGGATCGGGACCATGGAGGAGCTCATCGAGGCCTTCACCTGGACCCAGCTCGCGATCCACGAGAAGCCGGTCGGGCTGCTCGACGTGGCCGGCTACTGGGCGCCGCTCGGCGCGATGCTCGACCGGGCCGTCGAGGCCCGCTTCCTCAGCTCCGAGCGGCGGGCCACCCTGCTGTCCGACGAGGATCCGGCCGCCCTGCTCGACGCCCTGGCGGTCTGGGAGCCGGCGCCCCTCGGCCTCTGGATGGACGGACCACCACCCGCGATCTAACCGTCTGCGCCGAGCATGGCGTAGCCAGGCTTGATCACGCGGTTGATGAGGTGGAGGCGGTCGTCGAAGGGCAGGAAGGCGCTCTTCATGGCGTTGATCGTCGCCCACCGCATGTCGTCGAGGTCCCAGCCGAAGGCCGTGGCCAGGTGGAGGAACTCCTGGCTGAGCGAGGTCTCGCTC
>DATAGF010000018.1:0-6020 GCA_036257075.1 Miltoncostaeaceae bacterium | reverse complement strand
CGCCCGGGGGTGCGCGAGCGCGTGCTCGCCGCCGTCCGGCTCGGGCCCCACGCGGGCCATCCCAGGGTCCTTCCGAGACCCGGCTGAACGACCCCTGCCCCGCCCGAGGTGCGCCTCGGGTGGGCCTCGCGTCCGCGCGCTGACCGCTCACCGGGCGGCGGCGCACCCTCCTTCGCGAAAGATGGGGTCACTTCGATGCAGTCCATGCACATCCACGTTCTCGGTCCCGAGGGGTCGGGGCGCGCCGCGCTCGAGCGCGCGGTCGCCGGCCTCGGGTGCACCGTGAGTGCCGCCGAGCCGGCGGCCGGATCGGACGCCCCCGGGGCCGACGCCCTCATGGTCGACGTCCGCGGCGACCAGTCGGCGATGGCGGGCCTCGCGGCCGGCCTCGTCGCCGACGCGCGCCCGGCCCTGGTCGTCTCCGAAGGGGCCAGCCCCCTCGTGGTCGAGCTCGCCCGGCGCCCCGCCGGGGCGATCCTGGTCAGCGGCAACGAGTCGGAGGCCGGCTACCGGGTCGCCCTCTCCCTGCTGGCCGGCCTGCGCGCGAACTCGCTCTGGCGAGCCGCCGCGGACGACTCGCTCACCGGGGTGGCCGCCCTGTGATGACCGCCTCCAGCGCCGGCTCGCCGAGTCTGGCGAGCCGGCCGCTCCGGCGCGCTCGCGGGGCGGCCCGTCCCGGGCTTGACCCCGCCCGGTGACCTCGTGAGATCCTCGCCCCCGAGCGAGCGACCCGGGGGCCTGGCGTGTCGGACGAGGGCGAGGTGCAGCAGGCGCGCGCCACGCCCGTGCCGAGGGCGCTGAACGAACCGCTCCTCGAGCGCCGGCGCAGGAGCGACCGGGACCGCCCCCTCCGGCTTCGGGCCGCCCGGACGAACGCGTAACGGCCGAGTGCAGACGCCCACCGCGCTGCTCGGCCTCGGGATCATGGGAAGCCGCCTGGCCGCGCGGCTGCTCGGCGCCGGCGTGCCCCTCGCGGTCTGGAACCGCGACCCGGCCAAGACGGCCGCCCTCGTGGGCGAGGGCGCGACCGTGGCCGAGAGCCCTGCGGGGGCGGTCGCCGGCCGGCGGTTCGCCGTGCTGGCGCTCGCCGACGGCGCGGCCGTCGAGGAGGTCCTGTGGGAGCGGGGCGCGGCCGCCGCCCTCGATCGGGGCTCCATCGTCATCGACATCAGCTCCATCCCCGCCCCGGCCGCCCGCCGCCACGCCGAGCGGCTGGCCGAGCGCGGCGTGGCCTATCTCGACGCCCCGGTCTCGGGCGGTTCGCGCGGGGCCGAGGCCGGCGAGCTGACGATCATGGTCGGCGGCGACCGCGGGGCGTTCCGGGAGGCCGGGCCGCTGCTGGCGCCGCTCGGCCGCGCCACGCACCTCGGTGCCTCGGGGGCAGGCCAGGTCGCCAAGGCGGCCAACCAGATGATCGTCGGCGTGACCATCGCAGCGGTCGCCGAGGCGTTCACCCTGGCCGAGGCGGCAGGGGTGAGCGCCGAGCGGGTGAGGGAGGCGCTCCTCGGCGGCTTCGCCGACAGCCGCATCCTGCGCGAGCACGGCCGGCGGATGATCGAGGACGACTTCACGCCGGGGGCGCGGGTCGCCACCCAGGTGAAGGACCTGCGCACCGCGGAGGCGCTGGCGGACGAGGTGGGCGCCCAGACGCCGGTCGCCGCCGCCGCCACCGAGCTCTTCGTCGCCCACCTGGAGCGCGCGGGGCCCGACCTGGACCACGCGTCGGTCGTCGCCGAGCTGCGCCGGCGGGCGCGGGGCCGGCCGGCCGGCCCGTGATCGGTTGGTCCGCCCATCTCGGCACGCTCTTCGGCGAGCTCCCGCCCCTCGCGCGCCCGGCCGCGGCCCGCCGCGAGGGCTTCGACGCCGTCGAGGCGTGGTGGCCGCCCGCGCAGGACATCGGGGCCTGGGTCGCCGCGGTCAGGGAGGCGGGGGTGCGCGCAGAGCTGGTGAACGCCTTCGGCGGAGACCTCGCCGCGGGCGAGCGGGGCTTCTGCAACGTGCCGGGGCGCGAGCAGGAGACGGTCGACGCCGCACGCGCCGCGGCGGCCGTCGTGCGCGCGTGCGGGGGCCGGCTCGTCAACCTCCTCGTGGGCCGCTCCCAGCCAGGGCGGCCGCTCGAGGCGCAGCTCGCCGGCGCCCGCGAGGTCGTGCGCGCGGCCGCCGACGAGGCGTCCGCCCTCGGCGCGCGGATCGTGATCGAGCACCTCAACCCGACCGACGTCGACCGGCCGCTCCTCCCGGCACCCGCCGACGCCGCGGCATTCGTCCGGGAGGTCGATCACCCCGCGGTCGGCCTCCTGTTCGACGCCTACCACTCGGCCATGGCCGGAGTCGATCCGCTGGAGGCCGTGGACTCGCTCGAGGACGTGCCGGCCCACGTCCAGTACGCGGACGCCCCGGGCCGGGGCGCCCCGGGCACCGGGACGATCGACCTCGGGCGCCTCGTCGAGCGGCTCGAGGGCCGCGGCTACGCCGGCAGGGTGGGGCTCGAGTTCATCCCGGACGGGCCGACGCCGGCGACCCTGGCCTCCCTCCCGCAAAGCAGAACCTAGGCTCCGAGCGCCGGCTCCCCCAGGCTCGCGAGGCGGACGTTCTGGCGGTAGTCGATGGGCACCGTGACCAGCGCCGGGCCGCCCTCCGCGAGGGCCGCCTCGAGGGCCGCCCGCAGACCGTCGCCGTCGGTCGCGTGGCGGTGGCTCCAGCCGAAGGCGGCGGCCAGCTCGGCCCAGCCCGGGTTGCCGAACTCGATCGCGTGCGTGCGGCCGAAGCGGCGCTCCTGCTTCCAGCCGATCACGCCGTAGGCGCCGTCGACCCAGACCACGACGACGGCCGGGATCCCAAGGCGGCGAGCCGTCTCCATCTCCTGCACGTTCATCATGAAGCCGCCGTCCCCCGAGACCGTCACCGCCCGCCGCTCGGGCTGCGCGAGGGCGGCGGCGACCGCGCCGGGCAGGCCGATGCCCATGGTCGCGAAGCCGTTGCTGATGATCACCGTGTTGGGCTCGTAGGCGGGGAAGAGCCGGCCCAGCCAGAGCTTGTGGGCGCCCACGTCTGAGATGAGGATGTCCGCCGGCGCCATCGCCGCGCGGATGGCGAGGATGGCCGACTGCGGGCTCACGAAGCCCGGCCGCTCGACCGTGGCGCGCAGCTCCGTGGTGATGGCGACGCGCAGTCGGGTGGCGTAGGCGGGCACCCCACCGGCAGGGAGCTCCTCGCGCAGCAGCCGCAGGGTCTCGCCGAGGTCGCCGACCAGCTCGACGTCGGGGATGTAGTCGGCGTCGACCTCGGCGGGGCGGGCGTCCACGTGGACGATGCGCTTGCTCCGGTCGCGGTTCCAGGCCTCCGGTGCGAACTCGACCAGGTCGTAGCCGACGCAGACCACCACGTCGGCCTCGTCGAGCCCGGCGGTCATGCTGTCCCGGGCCTGCACGCCGACGGCCGGCAGTGAGAGCAGGGAGCGGTCGTCGAGCGCCCCCTTGCCCATGAAGGTCGGGCAGGCCGGGATCCCGGCGTGGCTGCAGAGGGCCCGCAGGTCCGGCGCCGCCCCGGTCCGGATCGTGCCGTTGCCCGTCAGGATCACCGGCCGCCGCGCCTCGCGGACGATGGCGGCGGCCTCCCGCACCGAGGCGCCGTCCGGCCGGGTGGGCCCGGGGAGGGTCCTGGCCAGCGGCCGCATCGACGAGGGCAGGTCGGCGGCCGCGATGGTCTCCGACAGCTCCAGGTGCGCCGGCCCGGGCCGCTCGGCCTCGGCCAGCTTGAACGCCTTGCGCACGACCTCCGGCACGGTCTCGGGGCTCTCGATGCGCGTGTTCCACTTGGTGACGGGACGCAGCATGTCGACCACGTCGACGTACTGGTGGCTCTCCTTGTGCACGACGTCGAGCCGAACCTGGCCGGTGATGGCGACCATGGGGGCGTAGTCGAGGTAGGCGTCGCCGATCCCCGTGATCAGGTTGGTCGCCCCGGGCCCGAGGGTGCCGAGGCAGACGCCGGCCCGGCCGGTGAGGCGCCCGTGGACGTCGGCCATGAAGGCCGCCCCCTGCTCGTGGCGGACGATCACGATCTCGATCGGAGACCGCCGCAGGGCCTCGACGATCTCGAGCGTCTCCTCGCCGGGGATGGCGAAGATGCGCTCCACGCCCTCCGACTCGAGGCACCTCACCATCAGCTCGGCGGCCTGCAGGGCGTCCTCCGGATCGTGGCGTCGGGTGCCGGAGCCTACCCGGCGCGGAGGCCGAGCCGCCCCAGGTGCTCCGCCAGGCGGTCGCGCTCGGGCGGCTCGCAGCGGAAGAGCGTGGGGCCGACGGGCCCCGCGGCGTCGACGAGGACGGGCAGCGCCACCGGTCCAGACGGGCCGCCGAGGGGTATCCTCGGCGTGAGCCCCGCGGCCCCAGCGCCGCGCCACTGGAGGAGGCGGTCATGTCGGTCCTCAGCCCGGCCCTCGACCCCGCGCAGCCCACCGGGCTGATGCGCGACGGGCGCTTCGAGCAGCTCAACGAGGACCTCCCGGTCATCAACCCCTACAGCGGCGAGGAGATCGCGCGCGTGGCGGTCGGAGGCCCGGAGGACGTCGAGGCGGCGGTCGCCGGCGCCCTCGGCCACCTCCCGCCGCCCTCCGCGGCCGAGCGCGCCCAGGTGCTCGAGCGCGCCGCGCGGCTCGTGGCCGACCGCGGCGAGACCTTCGCCCGCACCATCTGCCTGGAGGCGGGCAAGCCGATGAAGCAGGCGCGCGCCGAGGCCGCGCGCTGCCTGGACACGCTCACCTTCGCGGCCGTCGAGGCGCGCAGCCTCGCCGGCGAGATGGTCCCCATGGAGTCGAGCGCCGCCGGCGCCGGCAAGCTCGGGGTCATCATGCGGGAGCCGGTCGGCGTGGTGGGCGCGATCTCCCCCTTCAACTTCCCGCTCAACCTCGTGGCGCACAAGCTGGCCCCCGCGATCGCCGCGGGGTGCCCCGTGGTGCTCAAGCCGGCCTCCTCGACGCCGCTCTCGGCGCTGCTGCTCGCGCGCACCCTGGCCGAGGCGGGCCTGCCGGACGGCTTCCTGTCGGTGGTCATCGGCGGCGGCGGCTCGGTCGGCAACGCCCTGGTGGACCACCCCGACGTCCCCATGATCTCCTTCACCGGCAGCCCGCCCGTGGGCTGGGGCATCCGCCAGCGCCAGCCGCGCAAGCACGTGGCGCTCGAGCTCGGCAACTCGACCCCGGTGATCGTCGAGCCCGACGCCGACCTGGAGACGGCCGCCCGCAAGCTCGCGGGCTCGGGCTACACGCACGCCGGCCAATCGTGCATCTCGGTGCAGCGGGTCTACGTCCACGAGGCCGCCTACGACCGCTTCCGCGACCTCTTCGTCTCGGCCGTCGAGGCCCTGGTGGTCGGCGACCCGATGGACGACGCCACCGACGTCGGCCCGGTCATCGACACCGAGAACCGCGACCGCATCCTGGAGTGGATCGGCGAGGCGAAGGCCTCGGGGGCCGCGGTCCTCACCGGCGGCGAGCTCAACGACGAGGGCCTCATCGCCCCCACGGTGCTCGAGGGCATCGACCCCGAGATGAAGGTGTCCTGCGAGGAGGTCTTCGGGCCGGTCGTGGGCCTGGCGTCATACGCCTCGGTCGACGAGGCGATCGACCTCGCCAACTCGTCGCCGTTCGGCCTCCAGGCCGGGATCTTCACCGCTCGCACCGACGCGGCCATGGCGTGGGCCGGCCGCCTCCACTTCGGCGGCGTCCTCATCAACGAGACCCCCACCTTCCGCGCCGACCAGATGCCCTACGGGGGCGTGAAGGACAGCGGCAACACCCGTGAGGGGCCCCGCTTCGCGGTCCGCAGCATGAGCGAGCAGAAGCTCGTGCTCCTCAACGTTCCGCAGAGCTAGCGGCGGGCCGCCGCTCCCCGCGCGCCCGGAAGGGGGCGGCGAGCACCCCGACCGTGCGGCGCTCGAGGTACCGCCCGCTGCAGGCCCACGCGAGCGCGGTCTCGTCCGGGAGGTGGCGGGAGACCGTCACCCGGCCCACGCCGGCC
>DATAGF010000271.1:0-10301 GCA_036257075.1 Miltoncostaeaceae bacterium | reverse complement strand
CGCGGCATCGGCCGCTGGACGGCCGAGATGTACCTGATGTTCGAGCTGCGCCGCCTCGACGTCTGGCCGGTCGACGACCTCGGGGTGCGTCAGGGCTACGGCCTCGCCTGGGGCATCGAGCCCCCTCCGAGCGCGACCCGGCTGGGGCCGCTGGGCGACCGCTTCCGCCCCTACCGCTCGGTGGCCGCCCGCTACTGCTGGGAGGCCGTCGCGCTCGCCCGCCGGACGGACACCGCGCTGCGCTGACCGGCCGCGCCGGCCGGGATCTCCCTCACCGGGATGAAGAAGCACGTGCGGGTGCTCGAGGAGGCTCGGCTCGTCACCGCCGAGAGGGTGGGCAGGACGCGCTGGTCCTCGCCCGCCTGCGGGTCGCTGAGGGGCGCCGCGTCGTGACCGTGCCAATTGGCCACGCGTGCCGTGGCCAATTGGCAGCGTCCGCTAGCGTCGCGACCGCATGACCGAGGACGCCGAGCACCTCGAGCTGGACGCCGGCGGGCGGACGATCGCCATCAGCAGCCCGGGCAAGGTGATGTTCCCGGAGCACGGCGAGACGAAGGCCGACCTGGCCCGCTACTACCTGGCGGTCGGCGAGCCGCTCATGCGGACCGTCCGCGACCGGCCCACCCTGCTGCAGCGCTTCCCGAACGGCGCGGCGGGCAAGTCGTTCTTCCAGAAGCGGATCCCGGAGTCGGCGCCGGAGTGGCTGCGGACGACGGTGGTCTCGACGCCCAACGGCACCACCTCCCGGGCCATCGTGATGGCCGACATCGCCCACGTGGTGTGGGCCGCGAACCAGGGCTGCCTCGGCTTCCACCCCTGGCCGTACCGCGCCTCGAACCCGGACGAGACCGACGAGCTGCGGCTCGACCTCGACCCATCGCCCGGCGTGACCTTCGAGATGGTGCGCGAGGCGGCGGTGGACGTGCGGGCCTTCCTCGCCGAGGAGGGGATCGTCGCCTTCCCGAAGACCACGGGGAACCGGGGGCTGCACCTCTACGTGCGCCTGGAGCCGGGCTGGGACTCGGTCGGCGTGCGACAGGCCGCCGTGTCGGTGGCCCGCGAGATGGAGCGTCGGCGCCCCGACCTCATCACGGGCGCCTGGTGGAAGGAGGAGCGCGGCGAGCGGGTGTTCATCGACTTCAACCAGAACGCCCCCCACAAGACGGTCTTCGGCGCCTGGTGCGCTCGGGCGCGCGCCGGCGCCCAGGTGTCCACCCCCTTCGCGTGGGACGAGCTCGCCGGCATCGAGCCGGACGAGCTCTCGATCCGGACGGTCCCCGAGCGCGTGGCCCGCCTGGGCGACCCGTGGGCGGCGATCGACGACGAGCCGCAATCGATCGAGCCCCTCGTGGGGCGCTACCGGGCCGACCTCGCCGCGGGCATCCCGGACAACCCCTGGCCGCCGGTGTACCCCAAGATGCCCGACGAGGCGCCGCGGGTCGCGCCCAGTCGCGCCCGCAAGCCCGCCTCGCCGTAGGCCGTCCGGAACCCGGAGAGGAGCTCCCATGCCCGACGACCGCACGGTGATCGCACAGGCGAACGTGACCATGGACGGCATGACGGCCGGCCCCGACGGCGACCTGTCGTGGCTGATCGAGCACGCGGTGCACCCGCAGATGTCGGCCTATGCGGAGGGGATCTGGCGCGGCGCGAGCACGGTCCTCCTGGGCCGGACGAACTACGAAGGGTTCCACGGCTACTGGCCGCCGGTCGCCGCCGACCCCCAGGCCTCGCCTCGCGACCGCGCGCTCGCGTCCTGGCTCGACGACGTGGAGAAGGTCGTCTTCTCGCGCACGCTCGAGGAGGCCACATGGCGCAACGCCCGCGTGGCCCGCGACCTCGAGGCCGAGGTGCGCGAGCTGAAGGCGGCGCCGGGCGGCGACATCCTCGTGCTCAACAGCGCCAGCATCATCCGGGCGCTCCTTCGGGCCGACCTGCTCGACGAGCTCCGCCTGAACCTGCTCCCCGCCATCGTCGGGGGCGGCCTGCGGCTGCTCGACGAGTCGCTGCCGCCCTCGTCCTGGCGGCTGGTCGGCGCGCTCACGCTCGAGAGCGGCGGGGTCGCCCTGCACCACCGGCGCGCCCGCTGAGGCCGCGGCGCCGGCGGGCGCCGGTCACCCGCCTGAGGGGGCGCGCCAGGCCGGCCGCCCGGCCACCAGGGTCGCGCGGCAGCGCAGGCCCTCAAGCTCCTGCGGCGCGACCTCGAACGGGTCGCGGTCGAGCACGGTGACGTCGCCGGCCATCCCCGGGGCGAGCGTGCCCCGGCGTGCCTCCTCGAAGGTCGCGGCCGCGGCGCCGTGCGTGTAGAGGCCGAGCGCCTGGGCCACGGTGAGGCGCTCGCCGGGGCGGGCGAGCTCGGGCGGGGCGCCGGCGCGGGTGACGGCGCTCGCGATGCCGCGCATCGGGTCGAGGGGGTCGATGGGCGCGTCGGAGCCGCCGCACGCCGGGATGCCGAGGCCCAGGATGGTCCCCCAGGCGTAGGAGGTCGCCGCCCGCTCGGGGCCGATCCGGGCGGTGACCCAGGGCCCGTCGCTGGCGAGGAAGCCGGTCTGGAGGTCGGCGGTCATGCCGACGGCGCGCATCGCCTCCAGGGTGTCCGGCCCGGTGACCTGGCAGTGGATCAGCCGGTGACGGGGGTCGGGCCGCGGGCGCTCGGCCGCCGCCGCCGCGACCGCCTCGATGACGTGGTGGGCGGCGCGGTCGCCGATGGCGTGGACCCCGAGCTGCGAGCCGGCGGCGTGCACCCGGCGGCAGATCTCGCGGAGCTCGTCCGGGCGCTGCACCAGGACCCCGTCGACGCCCGGGGCGTCCGAGTAGGGGGCGCGAAGGGCGGCCGTGCGGCCGCCGAGCGAGCCGTCGGCGAAGACCTTCACGTGCCCGATGCGCAGCCACTCGTCGCCCCAGCCGGTTCCCACGCCCTCGCGCTGGGCGAGGGCGAAGAGGTCGATCGGCAGCATCAGCGTGATCCGCACCGGCACCCCGCCGGGGCCCGCGACCGACCGGAAGAATTCGACGCCTGCCTCGAGGCCGCCGGCGATGCCGAGGTCGTCGGTCTGGACCTGGGTGATGCCGAGGGACAGGCACTCCCGGAGCGCCCGCGCCAGCAGGCGCGCCCGGTCGGCCGGCCCGGGCGGCGGGACGAGGCGCCCGACCAGGGGCAGGGCGGTCTCGCGCAGCACGCCGGTCGGCTCGCCCGCGGCGTCGCGGTCGATCACGCCACCCGGCGGATCGGGCGTCTCCCGCGTCACCCCGGCGCGCGCGAGGGCGGCGGAGCTGGCGACGGCGATGTGGCTGCAGGTGCGGGTGAGGTAGACGGGGCGGCCGCCGCCCGCCGCGTCGAGGTCGCGGCGGTCGGGCATGCGGCGGTCCGGCCAGCGCTCGTGGTCCCAGCCGTGCCCGGCGACCCACCCGTCGCCCGGCGCCTCCGCGGCGGCCGCCGTCACCATGGCGGCCAGCGCGTCGAGGGAGCCCGCCTCGCCGGCTGGCAGCAGCTCGAGCGAGAGCGCGTAGCCGAAGATGTGGACGTGGGCGTCGGTGAGGCCGGGCAGGGCGCAGCCGCCGGCGAGGTCGATCTCCTCCGTCGCCGGGCCGCTGAGGGCCGCCAGCTCGGCCCGCGAGCCGACGGCGGCGACGCGCCCGCCGGCCAGCGCCAGCGCCTCGTGCGGCCGCCAGCCGTCGTGGCCCGAGCGCACCACCCCGCCGGCGAGCATCAGGTCGGCCCCGCTCACTTCGGGAACGCTAGAGGGTCGCCGCCGGGTCGACGTCGCGGAGCTCGCGGTAGGGGTTGGCCGGCGGGCCTCCGCCCGGGTGCATCTCGAAGTGCAGGTGGTGGACGCCGCCGCGGGCGTTGCCCGTGCGGCCGACGGCCCCGATCGCCTGGCCCGCCGCCACGCGCACGCCCGGAGCGAGCGTCACGGCGATCGCGGACAGGTGGGCGTAGTAGTAGGTCGTGCCGGCGTCGTCGCGGAGCCAGATCCGGAGGCCGCCGAGCCCGGTGTCCTCCCGGCTGAGGCTGTCGATCGTGCCGTCGGCCACCGCGACCACCGGGGTGCCGCGGGCGGCGATGATGTCGATGGCGTGGTGAGGCCCGGTGGCGCGCGGCGCCAGGTAGTCGTCGGTGTAGCTGTGCGGCCCCCGGACGGGGAAGACGACCAGGTGGCGCGCCCGGGTCACGCCGAGCAGGCGCAACAGCCCGGGGTCGGCCGCGCCGTCGACGCCCAGGCCCTGGCGGCGCTGGAAGCGAGCAACCGCGCGCCGGGTCCGCGGGCCGAAGGCGCCGTCGACGGCCACCCGGAAGCCGCGGCGGCGCAGGGCGGCCTGGAGGCGGCGCACGCGGGAGCCCTCGGCGCCGATCGCGAGCGCCCCCGGAGCCACGCGCAGCGGGGGCAGGCCGTCCCGCAACCGGCCCCGCAGCCGCCGGGTCGCCACGCCGGTCGGCCGCATGCCGAGGCGGCGCTGGGCACGGCGCACCGCGGCGCGCGTCTGGGTGCCGTAGCCGCCGTCGACCGCGACCGGCTCGCCGGCTCGGGCGAGGGCCCGCTGGAGCGAGCAGACCTGGGGGCCGTAGGCGCCGAGGCGCAGGACGCCGTTGCGCCCGCCGCGGGCGCTGGTGGGGCCGGGCAGGCGGCAGACCGACAGGCCGAGCCACCAGAGCAGGGGGCGGTCCACCGTGCCGTTCACCCGGAGGCCGACGCGCCGCTGGAAGCGCACGACCGCCCGCCGCGTCCCGCGGCCGAAGGCGCCGTCGACGGTCACCCGGAAGCCGCGCGAGCGGAGCTCCCGCTGCAGCGCCCGCACCGCTGGCCCGCGCGAGCCGACGGCGAGCACGCCGGGCTCGGTCGCCGGCGGCGCGGCGGCCGCACGACCGGAGGCCTGGCCGGCGACGACGACGGCCAGCAGGAGGGCGGCGGCCAGCGCCGCACAGCGGACGGCGCACGTTGGCATGGGCGAGGCTCTTCGCCGGTGCCCGTTGCGCCCCTGCCGGGGCGCCTCTCAGGACACGGCGGCCGAGGAGGTCTCGGCGTATGGGCGCTCCACCGGCGCCGAGGGCTTCGGCGCGGGGATCAGGGTCGCGACCGCCCCGGCCGCGAGCGCCGCCGCGGCCATCAGCGCCCACCCGGCGCGGAAGCCCGCCAGGTCCGGAAGGCCGCCGCCGAGGAGGGCGACGAAGGCGGCGATCCCGACGACCCCGCCGATCTGGCGCGACATGTTGAAGAGCGCGCTCCCGGTGGCGGTCCGCTCCGGCGGGAGGGCCGACACGGCCGCGCCGGCCAGCGTAGGGAAGGTCAGCGCCACACCGGCGCCCGTCAGGATCGTCGAGGGCAGCATGTCGCGGAGGTAGTCCGGCGTCGTGCCCGCGGTCGCGATCCACCACACGCAGGCGGCCGCGAACAGGGCCACGCCCGGCAGCACGAGCCGCCTGGCGCCGAACCTGCCGGCGAGCGCGCCGGCCGGCCACGAGAGCAGCGCGACCATGAACGGGCCGGGCGCGATGGCGAGGCCGGCCTCGAGCGCCGAGTAGCCCCAGACCTCGGTCATGAAGAGGATGCTGGCCAGCAGCAGCGGGAAGAACGCCATGGAGAAGAGGAAGACGCCGGCGTCGGCCGCCCGCGTCGCGCGCGGGCGCAGCAGCGCCGGCTCGACCACCGGCGCCGGGTGATGGAGCGAGCGGAGCGCGACCGCCGCCAGGCTCGCGACGGCGAGCGCCTCGGCGCCCAGGAACGCCGGGCTCGCCCAGCCCCAGTCCTCCCCCTTGACGATGCCGAGGGCGAGCGCGCCCACGCCGAGGCAGAGCAGGGCGGCGCCCGCGACGTCCGGGCGGCGCCCGCGGGCCGGGTCGCGCGACTCGCGAAGGATGCGCGCGCCCGCCAGGGCGGTCAGGGCCCCGAGGGGCAGGTTGATGAGGAAGACCCACCTCCAGCTGGCGGTCACCAGCAGGCCCCCGATCGTCGGGCCGATCGTCGCCGCGACGGCGGCGCCGGCCGTCCACAGCCCCACCGCCGCCGCGCGCCGGCGGGGCGGGAACTCCGGCAGCAGCAGCGCGAGCGAGGTCGGGATCATGAGCGCCGCCCCGACGGCCTGGACGACCCTCGCCCCGACCAGGGCCCACGGGCCGGGCGCCAGGCCGCACGCGGCCGAGGCGGCGAGGAAGAGGCCCAGCCCGCCCAGGAAGACCCGCTTGCGCCCGACCAGGTCGGCCAGCCGTCCGGCGGGCACCAGCAGCGCCGCGAACACGATCGCGTAGGCGTTGAGCACCCACGACAGGTCGGCGAGCCCCGTGCCGGCGAAGTCCGCGCTGATCGCCGGGAAGGCGACGTTCACGATGAAGAGGTCGAGGTTGGCGAGGAAGGCGCCGGCCGTGACGACGAGGAGGACCTGCCAGTGGCGGGGCAACGCGACCTCCGTTTGGTTTTCCAACGCTTCCGCGGCAGCCTAGGGAAGTGAGTTGGAAATCACAACCCGCACTGGTAGCGTGGGCCCATGCACGACGGCCCGCGCGTCTGCTCCGTGGCCCGCACGCTCGAGGTGGTCGGTGACCGCTGGTCGCTGCTGGTCAT
The DNA here is from genome assembly GCA_036257075.1 of Miltoncostaeaceae bacterium. GTDB lineage: Bacteria > Actinomycetota > Thermoleophilia > Miltoncostaeales > Miltoncostaeaceae > DATAGF01. The sequence continues at coordinate 3,744 of DATAGF010000271.1, read as the reverse complement.
CCGGGAGGCCTTCCTCGGCGTCCACCGCTTCGACGCGATCCAGCGCCGCACGGGCGCCCCGCGCGACATCCTGGCCGCGCGCCTGCGCAAGCTCGTCGAGACCGGCGTGCTCGAGCGGCGCCGGTACCAGGAGCGGCCCCCGCGGGACGAGTACCACCTGACCGAGGCCGGGCGCGAGCTGTATCCCGTCATCACGGCGCTGCGCCAATGGGGGGACCGCCACGTGACCCGCCCGCCGGCCCCGGCACGGTTCGCCCACGACTGCGGTGGCGAGGGCCCCGCCGTGCTCGTCTGCCCGGACTGCGGCGAGCCGGTCGAGCCCGGCTCCTACCGGCGCGAGCAGGTCGACACGGAGCGCGACCACGCCGCTTGACCCTCGGTCCGGCCGCTCGCGGCGGCCGGAGGCGCCGGGCGGATTGATCGGCTCCGCCGATCGCCGGCCGGGCTAACGTCGGGGCCGAGGTGCCGACCATCCCGAGACCCGCCCCCCGCCGCGTCTCGCCGCGCCGGCTGACGATCGTCGCGGCGATCTGGGCCGTCCTGACGCTGGCCGCGATCCTGATCGCCGTCGCCCTGGACTCGCCCGTCGGCGCGGGCGAGCGCGATGAGGCGCAGCCGGTGGCCCAGGGCGAGGTCGCCAGGGCGCCGGCGGGCGGCGCGGCACGGGCGCCGGGCGCCGCGCCGGCGAACCTCCCGCCCCTCACGCTCGTGATCGACCGGGGGACGCCGCCCGAGATCGCCGGCCTGTCGCCGGACGAGGCGGTGGACTCGCTCCGGGCGCGCGCCGAGGGCGGGGCGGGCCCGGCGTCCTGGGTGGACCTCGGGGTCGCGCTTCAGCAGCTCGACCGGCCGGAGGACGCCGCCGCGGCCTTCCAGCAGGCGCTGCGCGAGGACCCGGACGACGTCGAGGCGCTGGCCGGCCTGGCGATGTCCGAGGGGGCGGCGGGCGGCGGGCTGGACGCGACGGCTGCCGAGCTCGGGCGCCTGGCGGAGGACCACCCCGGCAGCCAGGTCGTCGCCGCCAACGTCGGCTGGGTCGAGTTCTACCGCGGCCGTCCCGAGGCCGCGCGCGAGGCCCTCGAGCGGGCGGTGGCCCTCGGCGGCGACGGCCGCGTCGGCCGGATCGCCCGGGCGCTCGTCGAGGCTCTCGACCAGGGGGCGCTGGGCGCCCGGCCCTAGCCGGCTTGTGCTCGGATACTGGCGTTAGGATAGGATCGTGGCGTGGCCGGCACACGACTGCGCAGCGCCCGGGAGCGGGCGGGCCTCTCTCAAGCCGAGCTCGCCGAGCGGGCGGGGGTCAGCCGCCAGCTCGTGACCAGCGCGGAGGCCGGCCGCCACGCGCCGGCCGTCGACGCCGCGCTCCGCATCGCCCGCGTCCTGGGCGAGCCGGTCGAGGCGCTGTTCGGCGAGGCGCCGGCGCAGGCGTGGTCGGTCCTCGGCGAGCCCCTGCGCGACGGCGATCCCGTCGTCGCCGGCCGGGTGGGCTCGCGCCTCAGCGCCGCCCCGCTCGCCACCCTGGCCGCGGGCGATTCCTGGGCGATGCCGGACGGCGTCGTCGAGCGCGGCGAGGTCCGCCTCTTCCCGGGCGCCCAGCCCGCGGGTCTGATCGTCGTCGGGTGCGACCCGGCCCTGGGGCTCTGCGACCAGCTCCTGAGCCGCGGCGGCGGCCGGGCGGTCGTCGCGGTCGCCGGCACGACCGGGTCGGCCGTCGCGGCCCTCGCCGGGGGCCGCGCCCACGCCGCCCTCGTCCACGGCCCCGACGACCGGCTGCCGGAGCCGCCCGGCCGCGTCCGGCGGGTTCACCTCGCGCGGTGGCAGGTCGGCATCGGGCTGAGCGCACGGCGGCGGGCGCGGACGCTCGAGGCCGTCCTCGCCGGCCGTGTGCCGCTCGTGCAGCGCGAGGAGTCGGCGGCGAGCCAACAGGCGCTCGTGCGCGCGGCGGCGGGAGGCGTGCCGCCTGCCGCGGCCCGCGCGCGAGGGCACGTCGAGGCGGCCCGGCACGCCGCGATCGCCGGCTGGGGGGCCGTGACCTTCGAGCCCGCCGCGCGCCAGCACGGCCTCGCCTTCCTGCCGCTCGAGGGCCACCGCGTCGAGCTCTGGCTCGACGAGCGGTGGCTGGATCACCCCGGGGCCCAGGCCCTGCTCAACCTCCTGGGGTCGGCCGCGTTCCGCGAGCGCGTCCGGCTCATCGGCGGCTACGACATCGAGGGCTGCGGCGCCCTCGAGGAGGCGGCATGAATGAGCTCACCCGGTCGGCGTTCCTCCGGCGGGTGGCGGCCGGCGGCGGGGCGGTGGCGGCGGGCGCCGCCGTCGGCTGGATGGCCGGCCCCGCGGCCGGCGCCGCCTCGGAGCAGGACCTCGCCTGGCTGCGGTTCGCGATCACCGCGGAGTTCGTCTCGGTCGCCTACTACCGCCAGACGCGCGCCGCGGGCCACTTCGCCGGCCACGAGCTGCGGGCGCTCGAGCGGGCGACCGCCGCGCAGGTGGCGCACAAGACGGCCTTCCGGACGGCGCTCACGGACTTGGGCGAGCCCGCCATCGACGACGCGGACCTCGAGCTCACCTTTCCGGACGGCGCCTTCGAGACCCGGCCCGGCACGCTCCGCCTGGGGCGGCGGATCGAGGGCCTCCTCCTGCACGCCTACCTCGGCGCCGTGACGACCATCGCAGACCAGGCGATCCGGCGGCTCTTCGCCCAGGTCTCAGCGAGCGAGGCCGACCAGCTGTCGTTCCTCACCGGCCTCGCCGGCCCGCCCATCGGCGACCCGTTCCCCTCGGTGCACGGCCTCGAGACGGCCGCCGAGGCGCTGGCCGTCTACCTGCCATGAGCCACCGTCCAAGGGGGTCCCTCACGTGAGGCGCCGACGCTCGCCGGCCTGCGTCCTGCTCGCGGCCGTCGCGCTCCTGGTCGGGCTCGCCGGCACGGCGCGCGCGTCGGACCCGCCGACGGTCTTCGCCGCGGCCTCGCTGACCGACGTCTTCCGGCAGATCGACCCGAGCGCCCGCTACGGCTTCGCCGGCTCGAACACCCTGGCGCTTCAAATCCGCCAGGGCGCGCCCGCCGACGTCTTGGCCTCCGCCGCGCCCAACTTCACCCAGGAGCTCTTCCGCGACGGCCTGGTCGAGAAGCCGAGGTTCCTCGCGTTCAACCGGCTCACGGTGATCGTGCCGAGGGGCAACCCGGCCGGCATCGACTCCGTCTACGACCTCATGCGGAGCGGGGTCAAGCTCGTCGTGGCCAACGCCCGGGTGCCGGTGGGCTCCTACACGCGCACGGTGTTCCGGAACCTGGGCATCAGCACCGCGCTGAGGAACGTCGTGAGCCAGGAGTCAGACGTCCGGGACGTGCTCGGCAAGGTCGTCCTGGGGCAGGCGGACGCCGGCGTCGCCTACGTCACCGACGCCCGGGCCGCCGGATCGCAGGTGACCCGGGTCGCGATCCCCGTGTTCGCGCAGCCGAAGGTGCGCTACGAGATCGCCGTCGTGCGGGCCAGCCCGGACAGGGACGCGGCGACGGCCTTCATCGACCGCGTGACCGGGCCCCGGGGGCGGCGGCTGATGGCCCAGGCCGGCTTCCGCTTCCCGCCGCCGCCGAAGCCGGCCCGCGGGCGCGGCACCCGGTGAGCGCGACCCTTCCCCGGCGCGGGCTCGCGAGCCTGCGCTGGAGCGGGCTCCGCCCCTTCACGCTGGTCCTCGGGCTGTCGGCGCTCGTCGCGCTCGCCTTCCTGGTCATCCCCGTCATCG
>DATAGF010000268.1:0-3668 GCA_036257075.1 Miltoncostaeaceae bacterium | reverse complement strand
CTGGCACTTCACCCGCGCGGTGAGTGCAGCGGGCCTGCCGGCGCGCACCACGCCCCACGACCTACGCCACACGTTCGCCTCGACGCTGCTGGATGCCGGGTGCTCAATCAAGGAGCTCCAGGTCCGCCTGGGCCACTCCTCGGCGAAGATCACGCTCGACACGTACGCACACCTGATGCCTGACTCGAACGCCCGCGTGCGCGAGGCGAGCGCGGCGAACGTGGGGCGAATCGTGTCCCTCTCGTGTCCGCCAGCGGCCCTGAGCGCGGCCTGACCCGCATGGCCATGCGGTTTTCGCCCCGAATCCCCGAGAACACGTTCTTCTCGTGAGCGGCCGCCTCATCCGCCTCGGGCACAGCCCCGATCCCGACGACGCCTTCATGTTCTACGCGCTGGCCGAGGAGCTGATCCCGACCGACGGCTTCCGCTTCGAGCACGTGCTGCGCGATATCGAGACGCTCAACGACTGGGCCCGCGAGGGCCGCCTCGAGGTCACGGCGCTGTCCGTGCACGCCTACGCGTTCCTGTCCGACCGCTACCGGCTGCTGCCCCACGGGGCCTCGATGGGCGAGCGCTACGGGCCGATCGTCGTCGCCCGCAGGGACCTCGACCCGGCCGCGCTGCCCGGCCTCCGGGTGGCGGTCCCCGGACGCCTGACCAGCGCCTTCCTCCAGCTCCAGCTCGCCGTCGGGCGCATCGACGAGCCGTTCATCACGCCCTTCGACCGCATCCTCGACGTCGTCGCCGCGGGCGAGGCCGACGCCGGCCTGGTGATCCACGAGGGCCAGCTCACCTACGAGCGCCAGGGGCTGCGCTCGGTCCTCGACCTCGGGGAGTGGTGGGACCAGCTGACCGGCGGCCTGCCGCTCCCGCTCGGCGCCAACGCCGTTCGCCGCGACCTCGACGAGGGCGACACCCTCGCGCGGCTCTCGCGGCTCCTGCGCGACTCGATCGCCTACGGCCTGGAGCACCGCGAGGGCGCCCTCGCGCACGCCGAGCGCTTCGGGCGCGGCCTGGACCGCGGCCTGGCCGACCGCTTCGTCGGGATGTACGTGAACGACCGCACCCTCGACTACGGCGAGGACGGCCGCGCGGCCGTGGCCGAGCTGCTGCGCCGCGGCCACGAGGCCGGCCTGCTCGACCGCGCGCCGGTCGTGGACTTCGTGGAGGACTGACGCCCGGGCGCGACTGGGACGCGGAGATCGACCGCTGGACCGCGCGCTTCCGCGACGTGGACGATCCGCCCGAGCCGTTCGCGACCGCCCTGCGCGAGGGCTGGACCGACGAGGCGCGGCGGGCGCTCGCCCGCGAGGCCGAGACCTACCGCCTCGCCCACGAGGCGCTCCTGGAGCAGATCCGGGCCGCGGGCGTCGACCTGGTGCGCTTCGACTGCAAGGCCGGCTCCTGCGGCGTCTGCGCGAAGTACTGCGGGAAGGCCTACACGCTCTCGGGGGAGACCCCCGAGCTGCCCGACCCCCCGCCGCTGCCCATCTGCCCGGCCTGCCGCCACACCCTCAACCTGCTGACGCCCTTCTACATGCAGAGCCTGGACCTCGAGCTGCAGGACCTGATCGACGACGCCCAGCCCTTCGAGGGCTGAGCGGGAGCCCCCGCTCAGATGGTTCGCTGGAAGTCGCCGATCCGCTCCCACCAGCGCGGCTCGGACCACGGCGACCAGGGCCGCTCGCGGGCCTCCCCGTCGACCTCGACGTCGACGTGCTCGTCGAAGAAGGCCACCTTGCCGGCGATCGCCGTGACGCCCGGCAGCGGCTCGGGGTAGCTCCAGGCGACGTTCTCGTGCAGGCCGGACGCCGTCCGCGCCGACCAGTAGACCGGGTGCCCCTTGTAGGCGCAGACCGTCCGGGCGGTCCCGGGCTCGAGCTCGGCCCGCACGTCGTCGCGGGCCAGGTACCAGCGGGGCATGATGCCGGTCTCGAAGACGATCGTCGGGCGGGCGCTCTCGGCCAGCAGCTCGCCGTCGAGGCTGATCCGCACCGAGCGCGAGCTGGCGAGCGCGTCGACGCGGTGGTACGGGTCGCGGGCGTGCCCGATGACGGGCTCGTCCTCCTCGAGCCAGCCGTCGAGCGCCGCCCAGTAGAACGCGACCAGCCCGTCGAGGCCCTCGGCCCCGGTCGGCGGGGCGGCGTAGGCGAAGGCGCCGTCGGCGACGACGCGATCCCCGAGGCGCAGGTCGAGCAGGTCCGTCTGCCCGGTGGCCCGCGAGTCCGCACGGCGGCCGTTGGGCACGAGCAGCCCGGGCAGGACGTCGTCCCGGGGGAAGCAGTAGCGGGGCAGCCGGGCGTGCTCGTGCAGCAGGGTGACGCGGACGCTGTCCACGACGACCTCGCCGTCGAGGAGTCCGCGGATGCGGCGCGGGAAGGGCTCGAGGTAGAGGAGGCCCTCGCGGGGGATCTGGCGGTTGAACCTCCCGGCCGGGGCGTGGCCGAAGGGGCCGATGCCCATCGTCAGTGACATGGGGGCTCCTCTCGCGGACTGCGCCGGATCACGCTATTCGACGTGCACCGCCCGGGCGGCCTCAGGCGGCACCTCCACGACGCGGTCCTCGTCGACCCGCACCGAGATCGGGCCGCCGAAGGGGGCGTGCTCGAGCACCTCGACGCGCGCGTCGGGCACGAGGCCCCGGTCGGCGAGGAAGCGGAGCAGGGCGTCGTCGTGGTCGTCGACCCGCCCCACCACGGCCGTCGCGCCGTCGGGGAGCTCGGACAGGCGCTGCGAGGGGGGGCTGGCGACCTGGCCGCCGATGGTGGGGATCGGGTGGCCGTGGGGGTCGCGCTCGGGGTGGCCGAGCTCCTCGGCGATGCGGGCGGCGAGCGCCTCGGAGACGTGGTGCTCGAGCACCTCGGCCTCGCGGTGCACCTCGTCCCAGGACATGCCGAGGCGGGTGGCGAGGTAGGTCTCGAGCAACCGGTGGTGGCGGATGACCTCGAGCGCCGCCTGGCGGCCCGAGTCGGTCAGCTCGACCCCTTGGCGCTTGACGTGGACGACGTAGCCGAGGGCGTCGAGCTTCTTCAGCATGTTGCTCGCCGAGGCCGTCGTGACGGCCAGCGCCTCGGCGACCTGCGACGTGGTGATCGGACCCTCGGTCTCGGACGACTCGCCGAGCTGGTACACGGCCTTCAGGTAGTCCTGGACCGCGGGGCTCGGCCGATCCACTCGCGTCTCCTTCGGGATGGACGCGGAATGGTACCGCCCCCGCCGATGGGTGAGGACCACGCTCCCAGCGGGCATCACCGATCTATCTTGTACCGGTTCTTAGGGCGCCATAACAATCGAATGCCACATTGTCCCGCATGGCGACCGCCCTCTCCGCCCTGCGTATCGACGGGTTCAGGACGTCGGGCATGAGGACCAACGGCCGCCCGGGGCTGAGCCAGATGGACCTCTTCGCGGGGTTGCCGGAGCGGGACCTCTCGCTGCTCGACAGCCGGCTGCAGCTGGTCCGCTGGCCGCGTGGCGCCGCGATGCCGGAGCCGCTCGGCCGCACGGACCACCTCTACGTGGTCCGGGAGGGCCGCCTCGCGCTGTTCGAGTCGACGGCGCCGGGGCACGAGATCATGATCTCGCTCCTCGACTCCGGGGCGATCTACAGCACCCTGGGCACGGCCCCGGTCGCCAACGTGAGCGCGCTCGAGGACTCGGCCGTCTCG
>DATAGF010000246.1:0-5504 GCA_036257075.1 Miltoncostaeaceae bacterium | reverse complement strand
GTGGCCCTCCCAGTCGAGCGGCATGAGGATGCGTGCCAGGTCCGGGTGGCCGCGGAAGCGGACCCCGAACATGTCGTAGACCTCGCGCTCGTGCCAGTTTGCGGTGGCCCAGACGCCCGTGACCGAGTCGACCTCCGGCTCCGGGCCCGCCCAGACGCGCAGCCGCAGCCGCGAGCCGCTGTCGAGCGAGAAGAGGTGGTAGGCCAGCCGGAAGCGCCCCGGGAGCTCCGGCCAGTCGGAGCAGGTCAGGTCCGAAAGGAGCGCGAACGACAGCGGCGACCCCGCCACGAAGCGCGCCACCTCGAGCAGCCGGTCCGGCACGATCTCGAGGGTGAGGTCCCCGGCGTGGGTCACGGCGTCCTCGACGGCGCCGGGCACGCCGGCGTCGATGGTCGCGCGGACCTCGCTCAAGCGGTCGCGCCCTCCCGGCGCAGATCGGCCGAGCTCGGCAAGCCCTTGGCGCCGATCGTCTTCTGGAGGACGAGGATGCCCTCGATCAGCCCCTCGGGGCGGGGCGGGCAGCCGGGCACGTAGACGTCGACCGGCACGATCTTGTCGACTCCTTGCAGCAGCGCGTAGTTGTTGAACACCCCCCCGGTGGATGCGCAGGCCCCCATCGAGAGCACCCACTTGGGCTCGAGCATCTGGTCGTAGATGCGCCGAAGCACCGGGGCCATCTTCTGGGCGACGCGCCCCGAGACGATCATGAGGTCGGCCTGGCGCGGCGAGGCGCGGAACACCTCGGCCCCGAAGCGGGCCAGGTCGTAGCGCGGGGTCACGGTGTGCATCATCTCGATGGCGCAGCACGCGAGCCCGAAGGTGGCGGGCCAGATCGAGCTCGAGCGCGCCCACGCGATCGCCTTCTCGACGGTGGTCGTGAGGATGCCGCGCTCGAACTCGGCCTCCTCGGCCTCGCGGAGGTCGCGGTCGATCTCCTCGGCCGTGCGCGGCGCGCGCTCGATCGGGGTGCCGGGCGGGGGGATCAGCGCCACTCCAGCGCCCCCTTCTTCCAGATGTAGACCAGCGCCTCCACCACCGTGAAGACGAAGACGACGAGCACGATCAGCGCCAACAGCCCGTCGTCGCGGAGCACCACGGCGAGCGGGTACAGGAAGGCGAGCTCGACGTCGAAGACGATGAACAGCATCGCCGTGAGGTAGAAGTCGATCGAGAACCGCTGCCTCACGGGCGTCCCGGGCAGGATGCCGCTCTCGTACGGAAGCACCTTGGCCGGGTTGGGCCTGGAGCGGACGACCTTGCTGAGGGTGAAGATCGCTCCGGCGACGGCGAGACCGGCCGCGAAGTAGATCAGGATCGGCAGGTAGTCCGAGAGCTCCACAGGCCTGACGGACGCTAGCAACGCCCCATACGGGGCGCATCAATGTGACGATCGCCACGCCGCGGCCGGGCGGCCGCCGCCGGCGGGCGGCCGCACGGCCTGCGGCTCACGTCTGAACGACCCTCGCGCGCAGGGCCGCCTCGATCTCGGGCGTCATCTCCGCGGGGCCGCCGTGGTGGTCGTGGTTGTGTGCCGCGGCGCGCTTGATGACCCCCTCGGCGGTGTCCTCGCGGAAGGTCTCATCGCACTGGTCGCAGCTGTACTCGTGAGCCATCGACTCCCCCTTTTGACGGGCCGCGGGCGTGGGCGCCCTGGCCGGCGGGCTCCCCGACCCTACGCCGTGAGGGCGGCCGTGGGGAACCTCCGCGATGTACCGTCAGGGCGCCGATGGACCGCCTCGACTACTTCGCCCGCCTCGTCGCCGAGGATCCCGGGGTCGCGCGGGCCCGCTTCGGCTACGCCAACGAGCTGCTCCGCGCCGGCCGCGACGAGGACGCCGTGGCGGAGCTGCGCGCCTACCTGGCGCTGGCCGAGGACGAGGGCAACGCCTGGGGGCGGCTGGCCGAGGCGCTCGGCCGCCTGGGGAGGGTCGACGAGGCCGCCGACGCCTACCTGACCGGCATCGACCAGTCGCTCAGGCACGGCCACACCGGGATGGCCGACGAGTTCCGGGCGGCCCTCGAGGCCCTCTAGCGGGTGGTCGCCCAGGCCTACGAGTTCTCCCCCCGCGGGGCGCTGCGCATGTGGCAGCGCAACGCGACCGTGGGGCGCAAGACCGTCGCGACCAGCCTGACACCGCGCTTCCTCGAGGCGATCGCCTACCTGGCCATCATGGGCCTGGGCCTCGGGGCCTACCTCACGACGGTCGACGGCGTCGACTACATCGACTTCATCGCCCCCGGCGTGGCGGCGTCGACCGTGATGTTCGGGGCCGTCATCGAGGCGACCTACAACTCGTTCGTGCGCATCCACGTGCGCCGGGTGGTCGAGGCGGTGGTGACGACGCCGCTGTCGCTCGCCGACGTCGTGGTCGGGGAGTACCTCTGGGCCGCGACCCGCGCGGTCATCTACGGGGTGGTCTTCCTGGTGGTCATGGCCGCATTCGGGCTCGTCCACACGCCGTGGGCCCTGCTGGCCCCGCCGCTCTTCGTGATCGGCGCCCTGACCTTCGCCGTGCTCGGGATGGCCTACACCGCGCTGGTGTCGAACATCGAGCAGTTCAACATCCTCTTCACCGGGATCATCACGCCGATGTTCCTCTTCGGCGGCGTCTTCTTCCCCTTCTCCGGGCTGCCCGAGTGGGCCCAGGTCGTGGGCTGGTGCCTCCCCCTGTCCCACCTGGCGGCCGCCACCCGCGACCTCACGCTGTACGGCGCCGACCTCTCGACGCTCGCCAACGTCGCCTTCCTCCTCGCCCTGCTGGTGGTCGTCTTCCCCTTCCCGGCGGCCCGGATGCGGCGGACGCTGCTGCGCTGAGCGCCCGCCGGCCGGCTCAGTGGTCGTGCGCCTCGAGGACGACCGGCCCGCGCTCGCCGGTCCGGACCCTGATCGCCTCCTGGACCTCGAGGATGAAGATCTTGCCGTCGCCCGGCTGGCCGGTGTGCGACTCCTCCAGGATGGTGTCGATCGCGCGCTCGAGGTCGACGTCGTCGACGACCATCTCGAGCTTGAGCTTGGGACGCAGGAAGATCGTCGTCCGCGCGCCGCGGTAGCTCTCGGTGAAGCCCTTCTGGCGCCCCGAGCCCTTGACCTCCGTCACGCTCATCGAGGGCAGCCCCATCGCGGCGAGGCGGTTGTGGATCCCCTCCAGCGCCTCGTGGCGGATGAACGCCTCGATCTTCTTCACGATGCCCCCTCCCATGCCCGCGTGGCGGCGCCCGCCGGCGCCCCCGCGAGCTCTGGGAGGGCGTCGTCCGGCGTGGCGCCGGGCACCTCGATGAATCGCTCGGGGTAGCCGTACATCCCGTGCTCCACGATGTCGAGGCCCTGGAGCTCGGCGTCCTCGGTCGCGCGCAGGCCGATGACCCTGTCGATGGCGGCGAAGGTCGCCCAGGCCGTGACGAAGGTGAAGGCCGCGATGGACCCGAGCGCGACGAGCTGCCACCCGAGCTGGGTCGCCCCGCCGCCGTACACGAGGCCCTCGCGGCCGCCCAGCAGCTCGGCGGAGGAGGGGGTCGTCAGGAAGCCGGGGGCGAGCACCCCGACGATCCCCCCTCCGCCGTGGCCGGCGACGGCGCCGATGGGGTCGTCGACGCGGATGCGGTCGACGCCCAGCACCACCAGCACCATGACCGAGCCGGCCACGAGGCCGATCACCCCTCCGGCCCACGGCGCCACGAAGGCGCAGGGCCCGGCGATCGCCCCGAGCCCGGCGATGGCGCCGTTGCCCATCATCCCGATGTCGAGCGTGCCGAGGAGCAGGCGCGCGACGATCGTGGCCCCGATCACGCCGAAGACGCCCGACAGGTTCGTGACGACGATCACCCTGCCGAGGTCCGCGCCCACCGCGGCGAGCCAGGAGCCGGCGTTGAAGCCCTGCCAGCCGACCCACAGGATCAGCACGCCGAGGATCGCAAGGGGCATCGAGTGGCCCGGTATCGGCACGGGCCTCCCGTCCCGGAACTTCCCGATCCGCGGCCCGACGACCATCGCCCCCGCGAACGCGGCGGTCGCCCCGCAGAGGTGCACGATGCCCGAGCCCGCGAAGTCCTGGTAGCCGTGCTGGAAGAGCCACCCGCCGCCCCACTGCCAGTGGACCACGATCGGGTAGATCAGCCCGACGAAGACGATCGCGAAGGGCGCGTAGGCGCCGAACTTCACCCGGTCGAGCATCGAGCCCCAGACGATCGCCAGCGTCACGGCGGCGAAGGTGGCCTGGAAGAACCACTTCGTGTTCTCGTCCACCGCCGAGTACGCGAGCGACGCCACCCCGTCGGGGTTGCCGAGCTCGATGAACCACCCCGTCGACCCCAGGAAGTCGCCGCCGTCGCCGAAGGCGATCGCGAAGCCGATCGCCCAGAAGACGGCGAACGCCAGGCACATGTTGACGAGCACCTTCGCCATCACGGCGCCCGCGTTCTTCATCCGCGACAAGCCGACCTCGAGCATCGCGAAGCCGGCCTGCATGAAGAGCACCAGGCAGCCCGCGACGACCACCCAGACGGTGTCGATCGCCACGCCTTCCATCACGCCCCCTCCGACAGCGCGGGCCTCCGGGAAGGGCCCGCCGCGGCGCCAGCCTCTCAGCGCCCCCTCGGGATGGGCGTTGGCCGCCGGGCCACCCGGCCGGGGCGGCCCTTGGCCGCAGGGCCAAACGGCTTCACGAGGGGACGGCGGCGCGCCCGCTCAGCCGGGCGACCCCGGTGCTCTCGGCGGCCGCCCGCACGGCCGCGGCGACGTTCGGCACCAGGCGCTGGTTGAAGATCGAGGGCACGACGTTGAACTCGCTCGGCCCGGTCTCCTGGGCCGCCGTCTCGGCGATCGCGTTCGCGGCGGCGAGGGTCATCGCGACGTTGATCTCGGTCGCGCGGCAGTCGAGGGCGCCGCGCCAGATGCCCGGCGAGGCGAGGCCCGAGTTGATCTGGTTGGGGACGTCGGGGCGGCCGGTGGCGTAGACGCGCGCCACGGTCGCGGCCTCGTCGGGGAGGATCTCGGGGTCGGGCATCGCGAGGGCGAGCACGACCGGGTCGGCGGCCATGCGCGCGACGTCGGCGGCCGACAGCAGGCCGGGGGCGGAGAGCCCCACGAACGCGTTGGCGCCCTCCAGCACCTCGGCGACCGTGCCGGTGCGCCCCGACGCGTTGGTGTTCTCGGCGATCCAGGCCAGGCCGGCGTCGCCCTCGCCACGGTCGTCCTGGACGGCGCCCTGGCTGTCGCCGGCGATCACCTCCCCTGCGCCGGCGGCCACCAGGAGGCCGACCACGGCGCGGCCGCCGGGGCCGAGGCCGGCGACGACGACGGTCGCGTCGGCGAGGCTGGTGCCCGCCACCGCCAGGCCGTTGGTCAGCGCGGCGAGCACCGCCGCGGCCGTGCCCTGCCCGTCCTCGTGGAAGACGGGGATGTCCAGGCGCTCGTCCAGCAGGCGCTGCACCTCGAAGCAGCGCGGCGCCGCGATGTCGCTCAGGTGGATCCCCCCGAACACCGACGAGCAGAGCGCGACCGCCTC
>DATAGF010000025.1:0-7005 GCA_036257075.1 Miltoncostaeaceae bacterium | reverse complement strand
CGCCCACGCCGCCGCCTCGGGCGTCCCCGGGCGGTGCGGGTTGGCGCCCTCGGGTTCTCCTCGAGCGCCGGCGTTCCAACCCTCGCGTTCGGGGGGCGGATACATGGGGCCGGGCAGGATGGCACGGTGCCCGGAGGCGGCGCCCGGCCCGCCGCGTCTAGACGGGGGCGTCGGGGGGCCGGCGGCGGCCCATTTCCGGGTGGTCACCGGGTGGCCACGGGGACGCGTCCCGGCGCATTTGACGCACGGCACGCAAACCGGGAAATCCCGCAAACGCCGGAAAACCGCGCAACCATGCGGCTGGCGAAATAGCCCGGCATGGGCGCTACTGGGCTCGAACCAGTGACCCCCAGCTTGTCGAGCTGGTGCTCTCCCAACTGAGCTAAGCGCCCCGCGAGTGGCCGAGTGTACCAGCCGTCCTCCGGGGCTCAGCGGCGCCCGCGGGGCAGGAGATCGTAGCGCCTCACGACCAGCTCGCCCGTGTCGTCGACGGCCAGCGCGATCAGCGCGGCGCGCTTCCCGGCGACCACGGACGGGGTGCCGCGGCTGAAGCTCAGAGCGCGGGGGACGCCCCACGGCGCGCCGCGGGAGTCGCGGGCGAAGGCGAGGTGGCCGTCGGGGCCGGGGCCCGTCTCGAGCGACGCCTCGAGGATCACCGGGCCGAGGCGCGAGCCGGCCGGGGTGAGCGCGAAGGCGCCCTCCTCGAGGTTGCTCCCGTCGGCGAGTCGGCGGATGCCGATCGGCCAGTCGGCGTCCACGGGCGCGAAGCGGCTCGCGAAGAGATCACCGCCGAGCGCGGGGTCGGTCCAGGCGGTCATCGCCGTCCCCAGCTTGGACACGGCGACCCCGGTCACCGCCCCGAACGTCGGCAGCGGCGTGGCCTCGGCTGTCGGGCCAGGGCCGGTGCGGATGAAGGAGCCCGCGCCGCGGTCGGGCTCGGAGAACGTGCTGCCGGACACGCTCCAGGTGACGGCCGCGGCGGTGCCGTCGCCCATCACCGCGGTCGGGAACCTGACGAAGGGGCCCACGGGCTGCGAGCTCGGGAGGCCGGCGGCGAGCGACTTCCACTGGCTGCCGATCGAGTAGTGGGTCGCCGCGCCGATGAGCGTCCTTCCGGGGGCGACCCAGGCGACGACCGCGGCCCCCGCCCGGTTGACCGACGCGGTCAGGTCGAGGCCGGCGGCGGGCGCCGGGAGCGTGAAGTCGGTCCCGGACTTCGTCCAGGCGCCGCCCGGCGACGCCTGCACGAACAGCCGGATCGTCACGCCGCCCGGCCGCAGGACGTAGGCGGCCGCGCGGCCGTCCTGGCGGAGGGTGGCCCCGAGCAGCCGCCCCGTGCCAGTCGACGGGAGCGCGGAGGCGATCACGTCGCCGTTGCGCAGGATTCGGGCCGCCCGCGCCGGCCCGCCGGCGGCTCGGAGCGCGAGGGCGTCGCCATCGAGGTCCATCGCCAACGCGACGAGGCGGCCGGGCCCGAGCACCACCGGCGCGGACCATGCGCCGCGCCGGCCGGTCCGCAGACGCACGCGCGCGCTGGACCCGCTGTTCGTCTCGCGCGTCCAGCCCACGACCGCGTCGTCGTCCATGCTCATGGCGGCGAGGGCCGGCTCGGCGGCGTCGACGCTCGTGGCCAGGCGCACCTCGGGCCCCCATCCGTCGCCGGGGGCCGCCGCGGCCGCGGACGGGCCGGCCAGCGCCAGCGCGGCCGCCGCCGCGGCGCCCACCACGATGCTCATCACGGCCCGCATGCCCGCCGCCCCGGTCGTCAGCGCGGCGCGAGCACACCACCCCCCCGCCCGGCGCGTCAACCGCTGATAGCGTGGCGCGGTGCCCGTCGCGCAGCCGGCCACCACGCCCGCCGACCGGTCTGCGCCGACTCCGCGCGGCTACGACGTGGGCATCGCCGGAGCCGGCCAGCTCGCGCGGATGACCTGCCTGGCGGCCTGGCCGCTCGGCGTGCGGGTCGCGGTGCTCGGGCGGGCGGACGAGCCGGCGGCGCCCATGGCGGCGGGGCTCGTCGAGGGGGACTGGCGCGACGGCGACGCCGTCCGGCGGCTCGGCGCGGTCTCCGGTGTGGTGACGCTCGAGAACGAGTTCGTCGAGGCGGCCGCGCTCGCGTCGGTGGAGGCGGCCGGGACCCCGGTGCGGCCCGCCGCCGAGGCGCTCGGCACCGTGCAGGACAAGGCCCTCCAGAAGGGGCTGCTGCAGAGCGCCGGCCTCCCCACGGCCCCCTTCCGCGTGGTCGGGCGGGCGGACGAGCTGGCGGCGGCCGGCCGCGACCTCGGCTGGCCGCTGATGCTCAAGGCGCGCCGCCTCGGCTACGACGGCTACGGAAACGCCACCTGCGCCGATGAGGAGGAGGCGCGCGAGGCGTTCGCCCGCCTGGATTCCGGCGACGGCGTGCTCGCCGAGGGGCTCGTCGCCTTCGAGCGGGAGCTGGCCGTCATGGTCGCGCGCTCGCCGAGCGGGTCCGAGGCGGCCTACCCCGTGGTCGAGACGGTGCAGGCCAACCACGTCTGCCACGAGGTCGTGGCGCCGGCGCCCATCGCCGCCGACGCCGCCCGGCGCGCCGCGGAGATCGCCCGCGCGGCGGCCGCCGCGGCGCACGGCCTGGGCGTGACCGGGGTCGAGATGTTCCTGCTGCCGCGCGGCGAGGTGCTGGTCAACGAGCTCGCGCCCCGTCCCCACAACTCGGGCCACTACACGATCGAGGCGGCCGAGACGTCCCAGTTCGAGAACCACCTGCGCGGCGTCCTCGACCTGCCGCTCGGCGAGGTCGGCATGCGGGCGCCGGCCGCCGCCATGGTCAACCTGCTCGGATCGCGGACCGGGCCCGCGGAGCCCGACGTCGCCGGCGCGCTCGCCGTGCCCGGCGCCCACCTGCACCTCTACGACAAGACGGAGGTGCGGCCCGGCCGCAAGATGGGCCACGTCACCGCGCTCGGCGCGACGGCCGAGGACGCCCTCGCCCGCGCCCGGGCGGCCGCCGCGGCGGTGGGGATGTGAGCGCGGCGCAGCCGCCAGTGGTCGGGGTCGTCATGGGCAGCGACAGCGACCTGCCCGTGGTCGGCGGGGCAGGCGACGTGCTGCGGGAGCTGGGCGTGCCCCACGAGGTGCGGGTGGTGTCGGCGCACCGCACCCCCCACGACATGATCTCCTACGGCGGCCAGGCCGCCGACCGCGGCCTGCGCGTCATCGTCGCCGGCGCCGGCGGCGCCGCCCACCTGCCCGGGATGCTGGCGGCGGTCACCACGCTCCCCGTCATCGGCGTGCCGGTGCGCAGCTCGGCGCTCGACGGGCTGGACTCGCTCCTGTCGATCGTCCAGATGCCGAGGGGGGTGCCGGTGGCGACCGTCGCCATCGACGGCGGCCGCAACGCGGGGCTGCTCGCCGCCCAGATCCTCGCGCTGTCGGACCCCGAGCTGGCCCGCCGGGTCGCCGCGGTCCGCGCGGCGATGGCGGAGGCCGTCGCCACCGCCGACGAGAAGGTGCGCAACAGGTAGGAGGAACCCCATGGCCGATCGCTACCAGCGCCCGGGGTGGTTCACGGAGCACGTCTTCAACCCGGTCGTGGCCGGGCTCACGAGGGCCGGGATCAGCGTCTGGGGCTCACGCGTCCTGGAGGTCCCTGGGCGGAAGTCTGGCGAGCCGCGGCGCAACCCCGTGAACCTCCTTACGGTTGAGGGGCAGCGCTACCTCGTCGCGCCGCGCGGCCACACGCAATGGGTGAGGAACCTCCGGGCGAGCGGGCGGGGACGCCTCCTGCTCGGCCGCCGGAGCGAGCCCTTCACGGCGACCGAGCTCGGCGACGACGAGAAGGTGCCCCTCCTGCGGGCCTACCTGAAGCGGTGGAGGATGGAGGTGGGGGTCTTCTTCGGGGGCGTGGGGCCCGACTCCCCCGACGAGGAGCTGCGGCGCATCGCCCCGGACCACCCCGTCTTCCGCATCGCGCCGCGCCCGAACGGCTGATCGGGGCTTGACCCTCCCCCGGGGGGAGGGTGCAGGATCGGCGGCATGGACGACGGCCTCATGCCGATCGGGACGCTCGCACGGCTCAGCCGCCTGAGCGTGAAGGCGCTGCGCCGCTACGACGCCGAGGGCCTCCTTCCGCCGGCCCGCGTGGATCCGGACAGCGGCTACCGCTACTACCGGCGCGACCAGGTGCGCGCCGCTGCCTCGATCGCGCTGCTCCGCTCCCTCGACGTCCCGCTGGCGACGATCCGCGAGCTGCTCGCCGCCGGCGACCCCGCGCGGCTGCGCGAGCTGCTGAGCTCTGAGCGCGAGCGCGCCGCCCGGGAGCTCGCCCGGCGGCGGCGCGCGATCGACTCGCTCGAGCGCCTCATGGCGGCGGGCGACCTGATGCCCTACGACGTGGCCCTGTCCGAGGAGCCGGCCCTGACCCTGGCCGCCCTCACGCGGACTGTCGACCCCGAGCGGATCGTCCGCGACGTGACCGCGATGGCGGCCGAGCTCACCCGGCTGGCCGCGCGGGGCGGGTGGGCCGCCGACGGGCCCTGGTGCGGGCTCTACCCGCTCGACCTCGGCGAGCGGCCGCCGGTCACGCTCGGCATCCCCGTCGCCGACGGCCGGGCCAGGCGCGACGGCGCGGAGCTGCTCCGGGTCGCCGGCGGGCCGGCGGCCTCCACGGTGCACGACGGCGCCTACGACGAGCTGCCGCTGGCGTACGACGCGGTGCTCGCCTGGTGCCACGAGTGCGGCCACCGCCCCGCCGGGCCGATCCGCGAGACCTACCTCCCCGGGCCCACGCCGGTGACCCGCGTCTCGGTGCCGCTGACGTGAACGCCCTCTTCCCCGACGTGCCGTCGGCACGCCTGCCCGAGTCGCGCGACTTCTACGTCCGCCTGCTGGGGATGGAGGTCGTGTTCGACAGCGACTGGTACGTGCTGCTGCGCGACCCGCGGCGGCCGCGCCTGCAGCTCGCCTTCGTCGCGCACGACCACCACAGCGTGCCCGCAGCCTTCCGCGGGCCCGCCCGGGGGCTCCTGGTCACCGCCGAGGTTGAGGACGTCGATGCGGTCCACGCCCGCGCGCGCGACATGGGCGCCGAGATCGCGCAGGAGCTGCGGGACGAGGAGTTCGGCCAGCGCCACTTCATGGCCGTGGACCCGAACGGCCTGCTCGTCGACGTCTACGAGCCGATCCCGTTCTCGGCCGCCTTCCTGGAGGCGAACCCCGGGCTCAGGGAGTCAGGGGCGCCGTGAGGCGGTCCCGCACCCGGCCGTCCACGTCGAGGAACTCGTAGCTCGCCCGCTCGCCCTCGAGGCGGACGCGGAGCAGGCCGAACTCGGCGAGGTGGACGACGGCGTCGTCGCTGCGCGGCGTGGCCTCGTCGTTGCGCGGGCCCCCGCCGGTGCCGACGGTCAGGAAGGGGACGCCGGGCGCCTCGGGCCGGACCCGCCGCTCGTAGGCGTGCAGGTGCCCCGACAGCACCGCGGTCACATCGGCGCCGGCGATCACCTCCAGCAGCGGGTTGCCGGCCTTCGGCGGCCGGTGCACGTTCACGAAGCGGGCCAGGGGGCCCGGGCGCGCCAGCGCCCGCCGCGCGAAGGCGACGTCGGCCTCGTCGGCGCTCAGGCCCAGGCCGATCACCTGGACCGGGCCGTAGCGGAGGTCGTACCGCTCGCCCCGTCCCGGCCACTCGAAGGCCCGCACCAGGGCGCGGCGGCCGCCCTCGAAGGCGATGTCGTGCTCCCCGACGGTGCCGTAGTTGGGCGCGTGGGCCAGCACCCCGTGGAGCGGCCGGAAGATCTGGCCGTCGAGCAGCTGGGGCAGGACCGCCAGGTAGGCGTTGTCGCCCATCGTGACCAGCAGGCGCGGCCGCAGCGAGGCCGCGAGCGCGGCGACCGCGCGAGAGCTGTCGTTGGGCGCGCCGGAGTCGCCGAAGGCCAGGAACTCGAGCGGGCGCTCCAGGGACGCCGGGGCGGTGGTCACGGTCCCCTCCGCCGCCACGGCGCCGCCGACCGACGCCGTCCAGCGGTAGCGCGTGTCGGGCCGCAGGCCGGAGAGCACGCCCTCGCGCGCCACGATCGGCGGGCCGCCGCCGGCCGCCGCCTCGATCCGGACGGGTGCGTCGCCGCGGGCGATCCAGCGCAGCCGCGCCGAGGTCTCGCCGACCCGGGTGAGGTAGGGCTCCCGCGCGAACGCGTCCGAGGCGGGCGGCGGGTCGGGCTCGCCCGCGCCCCCGCCGCACCCCGCGACGGCCGCCGCGGCCGCGGCCAGGAGGAGGGCGGCGGCCAGGCGCGCCCTCATCCTCCCCCCGGCGCGCTAGGTGGTGGGCTTGCCGATCGCCGCGCCCTTGCGGGCGTTGAAGGCCTCGAGCATGGAGACGACGTCGCTGTCCTTCGAGGAGTCGACCAGCGCCTGGTACTTCTCCCCGAGGGTGGGGCGCAGCTCGCGGTAGAGGATCCCCAGCTTGAAGCCGCCGCGGAGGGCCAGGTCGAAGGCCGCCGTCTTGGCGGTGACGTCGTGGTCGGGCGCGACGTCGGTGACGAGCTCCTTCCACTCCTCCTGGTGGTTGTTGAACACCACGCACGGCGAGAGCGCGTCGATGTACGAGAAGCCCTTGTGCTCGACCGCCTGCACGATCAGCTCGGTGAGCGCCTTGGTGTTGAAGGAGGCGCCGCGGGCCACGAACGACGCGCCCGACGCCACCGCGAACGCCAGCGTGTTGAGCGGCGTCTCGAGGTTCCCCCAGGGGGTGGAGGGGGCCTTCTGCTCGGTCAACGAGGTCGGCGAGACCTGGCCCTTGGTGAGGCCGTAGATCTCGTTGTCCATCACCAGGTAGGTGATGTCGACGTTGCGCCGGGCGGCGTGGGGGAAGTGGCCCGCCCCGATGGCGAAGCCGTCGCCGTCGCCGCCGACCGCGATGACCGTGAGGTCGGGGTTGGCGAGCTTGACGCCCATCGCCACGGGCAGCGGGCGCCCGTGCAGCGAGTGGAAGCCGTAGGTCGTCACGAAGCCGGGCAGGCGGCTGGAGCAGCCGAT
>DATAGF010000239.1:0-9946 GCA_036257075.1 Miltoncostaeaceae bacterium | reverse complement strand
ATGGCCGGGAGGGAGCTCGACGCCCGCGTCGCCCCGCCGGCCGGCCTCGACGAGGCGCTCGAGCGCCTGCGCACGCCGTCGGCCGACCGCTACGACGTGCTGCTCTGGGCGCTCGCCGCGGGCGCCCGGCGCGAGGAGCTGGCCGAGGCCACGGCCATCGACCCGTGGTTCCTGGCTGAGCTGGGCGAGCTCGCCGCGGCGCGCGAGGCCGTGCGCGCCCCGCTCGACGCGCTCGGGGCGGAGGCGCTGCGCGAAGCCCGCCGCGCCGGCCTGGCCGACCGCGACGTCGCCGCGGCGGCGGGGGCGGGGGAGCTGGCCGTGGGGCGCCGACGCCGGGTGCTCGGCGTCCGTCCGACCTACCACGCCGTGGACACCTGCGCCGCCGAGTTCGCGGCGCTGACCCCCTACTACTACTCGGCCTTCGAGACCGAGAGCGAGCTGCCGGCCGACGACCGCCCCTCGATCGTCGTGCTGGGCTCCGGCCCCAACCGCATCGGCCAGGGGATCGAGTTCGACTACTGCTGCGTCCACGCCGCCGAGACCGCCCGCGATCTCGGGTACGCCTCGGTGATGGTCAACTGCAACCCCGAGACGGTCTCGACCGACCACGGCGTGAGCGACCGCCTCTACCTCGAGCCGCTGACCCTCGACGCGGTCCTCGACATCTGCGAGGCCGAGCGCCCCGTCGGCGTGATCGCCCAGCTCGGCGGCCAGACGCCGCTGCGGCTCGCGGGGGCGCTGGCGCACGAGGGCGTGCCGGTGCTCGGCACCCCCGCCGAGGCAATCGACCTCGCCGAGGACAGGGGACGCTTCGGCCGCCTGCTCGATGAGCTCGGCCTGGAGGCGCCGCCCTGGGCGATCGCCGACGGGCCCGGCGACGCGCTCCGAGCGGCGGCCGACGTGGGGTACCCGGTGCTGGTGCGCCCCAGCTACGTCCTCGGCGGGCGCGCCATGGCGATCTGCGACTCGCCCGACGCGCTGGCCCGCTACCTCGAGCGGGAGCGCCCGGCGGGCCCGCTGCTCGTCGACCGCTTCCTGGAGAACGCGACCGAGCTCGACGTGGACGCGCTCTCGGATGGGCGCGACTGCTGGAGCGCCGCCGTCATGGAGCACGTCGAGGCGGCCGGGGTCCACTCGGGCGACTCGGCCTGCGTGCTCCCGCCCCAGGGCGCCGGGCCGGGGCTGGTGGCCGAGATCGAGGAGCAGACGGCCGCGCTCGCCCGCGCGCTCGGCGCCGTCGGCCTGCTGAACGTCCAGTTCGCCGTCCGCGACGACCGCGTCCACGTCATCGAGGCGAACCCGCGCGCCTCGCGCACCGTCCCATTCGTCGCCAAGGCCACCGGCGTGCCGCTGGTGCGCCACGCCGTGCGGCTGATGCTCGGCGCCTCCCTCGATGAGCTCGACCTGCCCGTCGCCGCGCCGGCCCGGCAGGTGGCGGTGAAGGAGGCGGTCCTGCCGTTCGCCCGCTTCCCCGGCGCCGACCCGGTGCTCGGCCCCGAGATGCGGGCGACCGGCGAGGTCATGGGCCTGGGCGGGAGCTTCCCCGAGGCGTTCGCCAAGGCGCAGCGGGGGGCGGGCCAGGCCCTGCCGCGCTCGGGCGCCGCCTTCATCTCCGCGCGCGACGCCGACAAGCCGCGGGCGGTCGCGCTCGCGGCCCGCCTGGCCCGGGCCGGCCTCGCGCTGGTGGCGACCTCGGGGACGGCCGCCGCGCTGGCCGCGGCGGGGCTGCCGGTGCGCGCGGTCAACAAGGTCTCGGAGGGCTCGCCGCACGTGGCCGACCTCATTGCGGCCGGCGAGGTGGCGCTGGTGGTCAACACGCCGCGCGGGGGCCACGGCGCCCGCACCGACGGCTCCGAGATCCGAGCCGCGGCCGTCCGCGCGGGCATCCCCTGCATCACGACGATCGAGGCCGCCGAGGCGGCCGCCGCGGCCCTCGGCGCCGCCCGGCCGGCGCGGCCGCGAGCGCTCCAGGACGACGGCGCGGTGGAGCCCGGCGCGCGGGCCTTCCGGCCGGTGCTCCGCACGCCTTCAGCCTCAACCTGAGGGGGAGGTTTTGGGGCCTGCAACATTCGTCACTTCCCCTGCAACATGCGTGAAAAGCAGGTAAAAAGCGCGCTCCTAGCACCTTGTTTCGGCGCGCGGAGCGAACCTAGAATGGCGCGGCGATGGCCACCACGACCCCCACTCCCAAGCCAGTGACGCAGGCACCCGAACGTTCGCTCGATCAGCGTATGGAGGCCCTCCGCCGGGCGAACCAGATTCGTTCCCGTCGGGCACAACTCAAGAAAGACCTGAAGAGCGGGCGGACGTCGATCCAGGCGGTGATCGCCAACCCTCCTGACTTCGTCATGACGGCCAAGGTGTTTGACATGCTGATGGCCGTTCCGAAGTACGGGAAGGTCAAGGCTACGCGATTCCTGAACACCTGCCGCATATCGCAGGGAAAGACGATCGGGGGCCTTTCCGACCGACAGCGCACCGAGTTGCTGGAGCTGCTTCACCGGTAGCCGGACGCGCCCGCGTCATCATCGTCTCGGGACCCTCGGGCGCGGGGAAGGGGACGCTCATCGAGCGGATCCTTCCCCGCTTCCCCAACGTCGAGGTCGCGGTCTCGGCGACCACGCGACGCCGCCGGCCGGGGGAGGCCGACGGGGTCGACTACCACTTCCTGAGCGCGGAGGAGTTCGAGCGCCGGGTGGCGGAGGGCGCCTTCCTCGAGCACGTGGAGTACGCGGGCAACCGGTACGGCACCCTGCGCTCGGAGATCGAGCGCATCCTCGCCGCGGGGTCGTCGCCGCTGGTCGAGATCGAGCTGGAGGGGGCGCGGGCCGTGCGCCGCGACGTGCCGGAGGCCGCGTCCATCTTCATCGCCCCGCCCTCGCTGGCCGAGCTGGGCCGGCGGCTCGAGCGGCGCGCGACCGACAGCGAGGGGGAGATCGCGGCCCGCCTCGCCACCAGCCGGCTCGAGCTGGAGGCGATGGGCGAGTTCGACCACGTCATCGTCAACGACGACGTCGAGGCCGCCGCCCAGGAGCTCGCCGCGACCCTCGCCGAGGTCACCGGGGAGGCTCTCGATGGCTGAGGTGCTGCTCGGCGTCTCGGGGGGCATCGCGGCCTACAAGGCCATCGACGTCATGCGGATCCTGCAGCGCGGCGGCCACGGCGTGACGGTGGTGATGACCCGCGCGGCGCGACGCTTCGTGGGCCCGGCCACCTTCGCCGCCCTGTCGGGCCGGCCGGTCGGCACGGACCTCTTCGGCGCAGAGGAGCGCCCCGGCTACGGCCACCTCGATGTCGCGCGCCGGGCCGACCTGATGCTCGTCGCCCCGGCCTCCGCCAACACGATCGCAAAGCTGGCCGCCGGCCTGGGCGACGGCCTGCTCGGCTCGGCCTACCTCGCCTTCGACGGCCCGGTCCTCATCGCGCCGGCCATGAACACCCGCATGTGGACCCACCCGGCGACCGCCCACAACCTGCGGGTGCTCGTCGAGCGCGGCGTTCAGGTGGTGGAGCCGGCGTCGGGGCTGCTCGCCGACGGCGAGGTCGGGATGGGCCGGCTGGCGGAGCCGGCCGAGATCGCGGCCGCGGTCGAGGCGCGGCTCGCCGCAGCCGGGACGCTCGCCGGGCGGCGGGTGCTCGTCAGCGCCGGGGGCACGCGCGAGCCGATCGACCCGGTCCGCTACGTCGGCAACCGCTCGAGCGGCCGGATGGGCTGGGCCGTGGCCGAGGCGGCCAGGCGCCGGGGCGCCGAGGTGACGGTCCTGGCCTCGAACGTCGACCTGCCCCGCCACCCGGACGTGCGCTACGTCGACGCCCCGACGGCGGCCGACCTGCGCCGCGCCGCGCTGGATGCCTTCGGCTCCTGCGACGTGCTGGTCATGGCCGCGGCGGTCGCCGACTTCGCGCCCGCGGCCGCGCGCGAGGGCAAGATCGACAAGGGGGCCGAGGGGCGCCTGGCCCTCGAGCTCGAGCCGACGGCCGACATCCTCGCCGAGCTGGCCGGCCGCCGCGACGGCCAGGTGGTCGTCGGCTTCGCGGCCGAGGTCGGCCCCGAGGGGCTGGCGCGAGCGCGAGCCAAGCGCGAGCGCAAGCGCCTCGACCTCATCGTCCACAACGACGTGTCGATCGAGGGCATCGGCTTCGGCAGCGCCGACAACGCGATCACGATCATCGGGCCCGCGGGCGAGGAGTCCCTTCCCCGCATGAGCAAGGAGGCCTGCGCCGAGCGCATCCTCGACGCGGTGGTGTCCCTCCTCGGCCCGCCCTCCTAGGGGCGCGTCAACAGGACGGAGCTGGGCGCGTGGCGGGCGAGGTGGCCCGCGAAGCTGCCCAGCAGGATCCGCTCGCGTATGCCGCGGTGGGCGCTTGCCACGATCAGGTCGACGCGGGCTCCGGCGGCCCACTCGCAGACCGCGGCGGCCGGCACGCCGAGGTTGGTCAGCACCACCGCTTCGCCGGCGCCCTCGGCGGCCACGGCCGCCAGCCACTCCGGGCACGGCGGCGTCGCGTCGTGCGGGGGGCCGAAGGCCACGTGCACGAGCGTGAGGCGGCCCGGAGCCTGATCCCTCAGGCGGCGGGCCTCGCGGAGGGCCGCCGCGGACGCCTCCGACTGGTCCACGCAGCAGGCGATGTGGGCCCAGAGGGGCGTCGGCGCGGCGGGCGGGCTCATCGGCCGGCGAGACTACCGGCCGCACCAAGACCGCGCCGCGTGACGGCCGCAGCGGCTTGAAGCCTGGGCGGTGTACTACGCTCGGACGATCGCGACCTCGCCCCTCGCCACCCCGCCGCTCCGGGACGACGAGCTGGCACAGGCCTCCGCGCTGGCCGGAGCGCTCGTCGACGAGTGCGCGCGCGCCGTGAGGGCGCCCCGCGCCAGCCTCCAGGCGTGCGTCATCGCCCTCCTGTCGGGGGGCCACGTGATGATCGAGGACGTCCCCGGGGTGGGGAAGACGGTCCTGGCCAAGAGCCTCGCCAAGGCGGCCGGCTGCGACTACTCGCGGGTGCAGTGCACCGCCGACCTGCTCCCGGCCGACGTCACCGGCGTGACGGTCTGGGACCAGAACGCCGCGGCGTTTGTCTTCCGGCCCGGCCCCGTCTTCGCGAACCTGGTGCTGGTCGACGAGATCAACCGCGCCTCGCCGAAGACCCAGTCCGCGCTCCTCGAGTCGATGGAGGAGGGCCAGGTCACGGTCGACGGGGCGACGCGCGCCCTGCCGCGCCCCTTCATGATCATCGCGACCCAGAACCCGGTCGAGTACGAGGGCACCTTCCCGCTGCCGGAGGCCCAGCTCGACCGCTTCGCCGTCAGGGTGCGCATCGGCTACCCGGCGGCGCGCGAGGAGGCGGCGATGATCCTCGACCTGGCGGCCCAGGACCCGGTGGAGCTGGTCTCGCCGGTCGCCACGGAGCGGGAGATCCTCGGCGCCCGCGCCACAGCCGAGCGCGTCCACGCCGACCCCGCCCTCGCGGAGTACGTCGTCGCGCTGTCGGCGGCCACCCGCGCCGACGCGCGCGTGCAGCTCGGGGCGAGCCCCCGGGCGGGGCTCTGGCTGCTGCGCGCGGCGAAGGCCCTGGCGCTCCTCGAGGGGCGGGGCTACGTGCTCCCAGAGGACGTCAAGGCGCTGGGCACGACGGTGCTGAGCCACCGCCTGATCCTCACGCCCGACGCGCGGGCGCGGGGCGCGCGCGCGGAGGAGGTCGTGGTCTCGTCCCTCGACGCGGTGCCCGTCCCGCTGTGATCCGCGGGCGCCCGGGCGGGCCATGAGCGGCCGCGGGGGGCCGTCCGCGCGCGCCCTCGGGCTCGCGGCCGTCGGGGTCGTGGCCCTGATCGCGAGCCAGGGCTTCGGGACGGCGCCCCTGGCGACGCTGGGGGCGGGCCTGGTCGCGCTGCCGGTGCTCGTGACCGGGCTGGTGTGGGCGGCCGCGTCGGGCCTCCACGTCCGGCGGCGGATCGAGCCGGCGCGCGTGCGCGCCGGCGAGCGCTACGAGGTCGCGCTCGAGGCGACCGGCTGGCCGGTGCGGACGGGGCTCGACCGGCTCCTCGACGTCTCCCTCGACCCGGCGCTCGGCGCGGCGGCCGGGTCCGCGCCGCCGGCGCCGCGCGGCGGGCGCTCGTGGGTCGTGCGCTCGGCGCCGCGCGGCGACCACCGGCTGCCGCCGCCGCGCCTCCGCGTCGCCGACCCCTTCGGGCTGGCGCGCCGGAGCCGCGAGGGCGACGGGGACGACGCCCTCGTCGTGGCGCCCCCGGCGCCGGCGATCGAGCGGCTCGCCCTCGGGGCGCGCCGCGACGGCCGCGGGGCTCGCCGGCGCGTGCCGCTCGCCGGGTTCGGGGAGCTCGACCGGGTGCGCGACTACCAGCCGGGCGACCCGCTGTCGCGGATCCACTGGGCCCAGACGGCCAAGCGCGGCCGCCTCCAGACCAAGGTGCTGCGCGCGGCGGAGGGGTCGGGGCGGACGATGATGGTCCTCGTGGACGGGGCGGCCCCCGCGGGCGAGGCGCTCGAGCTGGCCGTCAGCGGGGGCGCGGCCGCCGCGCGGCACGCCGCGGCCCGCGGCGCGCCGTTCGGCCTCGCGCAAACGGGGCGCCGCCCGGCGCGCATCCCGGTCGGCCGCGGCACCTGGCCCGTGGCCGAGACGGCGCTGACGCGTCTCGAGGCGGGCGGGGAGCGCCAGCTCTCGCTCGCCCTGCGCGCGGAGGCCACCGCTCCCGATCCGCCCGACCTGGTCCTGATGGCGACCTCCGCCGGCGACCCTGCCCTCGCGGCCGCCGTCTCCCAGGCCGTCGGCCTCGGCGTGCTGGTCGCGGCCGTGCTCACCGGGCCGGCGGCCGCCGCCGCCGGCGAACTCGCCGTGGCCGGGGCCGACGTCGCCATCGTCGCCGGCCCCGACGACCTGGTCGCCGCCCTCAGCGCGACCGAGGCCCGTGCGCGCGTCTCCTAGGGAGGGGCCCGCCGCGGCGGCGGCGCTGGCGCTGGTGGTGCTGGTCGTCGCGTGGGCGGGCCTCTACGAGGGCGTGAGGTGGCCGCACCTCGCCGCGTTGTGCGCGGTCGCCGCCGTGCCGGCGATCGCGGCCTCGAGCCGGCGCCGTCGCGCTCCCCTGGTGGCCGTGGTCGCCGCGGTGATCGCCGTGCCGCTGGTGCTGGCGATGTCGCTGCGGCACTCGCTCTGGGCCTACCTCAGCTTCGACGGCGAGGCCTGGCGGGACGCGCGGGCGGTCCTGCCCGACGGGCTGCGCACGGCGTCGCAGGCCGGCCTCCCGGCGTCGTTCGAGGAGCACCCCGAGATGGTTGCGCTGCTGGATCTGGCGCTGGCCGCCCTGGCCGCGACCATCGCGTGGCAGCTCCTGGTGCGGCGCCGGCCGGTGGCGGCCCTGCTGGCGCTCGGCGTGGGCCTGGCCTACCGCTGGACCGTCGAGCCCCCCGGAGCCGGCGCCGCCGCGGGCGCGCTCGCGCTGGCCGCGGTCGCCGGCGTGCTCGCGCTCGCCGCCTGGGAGGGCGGGAGCGGGGAGCGGGCGGCGGGGCGGGCGGTCGGCGCGGTCGCCCTCGGCGGTGTGGCCGTGCTGATCGCCGTCGGCCTGGGCGCCGGCCCGGTCAAGGCGGGGGACGCCTGGTGGGCCTGGAAGGAGTGGGAGGTCGGCGGCGGCGGCGACCCGGCCGCCGCGGACCTCGACCTCAGCCAGACCTACGACGGCCTCGACTGGCCGACCACGCCGCGGGTGGCCCTGACCGTGTCCGCGGAGAGCAACCTCCCGCTGCGGGCCGTGGCGCTCGAGGACTTCGACGGCGTCGCGTTCCAGCTTGCAGGCCCGTCGACGGGATCCACCGGCGAGCGGCTGGCGCCGGTGGAGAACAACGCCATCGAGCTCGACCCGGGGCCGGGATCGGCCGGCCCGGAGGTCTCCCAGCGGGTCAAGCTGGTGGGCGCCAGCTCGCAGGTGCTGCTCCTCTCCGGCCGTCCCCGCCGGGTCGAGGGTCCGTTCAGCGGGACCGCCCGCCTCGCTGCGGGGGCGGTGCAGCTGGAAAGGCCGCTCGAGCCCGGCGACGCCTACACGGTGCGCACGAGCCTCCCGCGCCCGCGGGCGGGCGAGCTGGTGGAGGCGGGGCCGTACGACCCCGGAGTGATCCCGGCCTCCTCGACCCGCCTGCGCAGGGGCTACGGCGCCGACCCGGTGGACGTGCCGGCCTGGGGAAGCGGCGACCCCGGCCCCGACGACGCCGCCCTCGGCCCCTATGCTCAGGTCCGCGACCTCGCCCGCCGGATCGTCGGGGACGCGGCGACCCCGTACGCGGCGCTCAATCGCATCGAGTCCCACCTTCGCCGCCGCTACGCCTACGACGAGGCGCCTCCCTTCCCGACGCGCCTGCCAGACGGCGCCGCGAGCCCCGCCGACCGGCCGCCGCTGGTCGACTTCCTCATGTTCAGCCGGCGGGGCTACTGCCAGCACTTCGCCGGCGCGATGGCGGTGATGCTGCGCTCGCTGGGGATCCCCTCGCGCGTGGCCGTCGGCTACGGCACCGGCCGCTACGACGCCGACCGGAAGGCCTGGGTGGTGCTCGACCGCGACGCCCACTCGTGGTTGGAGGTCTGGTTCCCGGGCCACGGCTGGCTCCCCTTCGACCCCACCCCCGGCCGCTCGGCGCCCAACCCGGCCTCCGTCTCGTCGCCCGAGTACGCCCCGAGCCGCTTCGAGGTGGACCTCGGCGGCATCGAGGACGCCGCCGTTGCGCCCCCGCCCGAGGCGCCGGGGCCGGCGGAGCAGCCCGACGAGGCGCAGGAGCAGGCGGCGGCGCCCGCCGGCTCGTCCGGCGGCGGAGGGCCGACGTGGCAGTGGGCGCTGCTGGCGCTCGCCCTGCCGCTCGCCGCCATCCCCGGCGCGCGTGGCGCCCTGCGCGCCCGCGCCCGGCGGCGGGGCGACGAGCGCGAGCGGGTGATCGCGGCGACCCGCGACCTGGAGAGCTCGCTGCGCGCTCTGGGGTGGGCGCCGCCGGCCGGCGCTCCGAGCGAGCGCGCCGCCGACGTGCGCGATCGCACCGGCGTCGACCCGTCGTCGCTGTACCGGCGCGCGGCCCAGGCGCGCTACGCCGCCGCGCCGCTCCCGGCGGGGGCGGGCGCGGCGGCCTGGCGGGAGGCCGGCCGGCTGCGCCGGGCGATCCGGCGCCGCGCCTCGCTCGGGCGGCGCATCCGGGCGACGTTCGCCATCCGGCCGCGGCGCGGTACCGTAGCGACATGACCCACGCCGACGCGTATGACGCCTTCTGCAACGGCACCTGGCTGCTCGAGGCGCGCGAGTACCGCCAGGCGGCCGTCGCCCTCGAGCGGGCAAAGGCCCTCGAGCCCGACAAGGGCTCGATCCGCGAGGCCCTGGGACGGGCCTACCTGTCCGCGCGCGCCTACCGCCGCGCCGCGGAGGAGTTCGCCGTCGCGGTCGAGCTCTCGCCCACCGACGGCTACGCCCACTACGGGCTCGCCCGCTCGCTCGACCGGCTCGGCGACCCCCTGGCCGCCCGCCACTACCGCCTCGCCGAGTGCTTCGGCACCGGCCTGGAGTAGGCGCTACGCGTCCGCCGGCGGCGGGCGGAACTCCGTGTCCTCGGGCACGTCGAAGCCGGCCCTGACGACGCTCTCGTAGGTCTCGTCCACGACCGCGCAGAGCGCCCCGAGCAGGCCGTCGAGGGCGTCGGCGTCGAGCGCCGCGAGCGAGGCGTCGCAGAGGAGGAACACGTCGCCGTGGTCGTCCACTGCGAAGCGCCAGTGGGCCGTCGTGAGGTTCTTGTGGAGGAGGCGCCGGTAGACGTCCTCGTGGCCCCGGTCCGGGCCGCGCAGGACGAAGGCCCGGATCGTCAGGGTGCGCTCGCGGACGGTCAGCGACGCCCCGATGGCGCCCCGCTTGGCCGACGGCAGCCGGACGCCCCAGTCGCGCTCGCCCTTGCGCTCGGCCTCGGCCCCG
>DATAGF010000204.1:0-1746 GCA_036257075.1 Miltoncostaeaceae bacterium | reverse complement strand
CGGGTGGTGACGGGCGGCGGGGTCGACCCGGTGGGCGGAGTGGGTGGTGTCGGCCAGGACGACGATGCCGCGCTCGGCCGACAGGCGGCAGAGCGCCTCGAGCTCCTCGCGCCGCTGGACGGTCCCGAAGGGGTTCACCGGGTCGCAGACGACCACCATCTTCGTGCGCGGCGTGACGGCGGCCGCGACCTCCTCCGGGTCGAGGCGCCAGCCGTTGCTGGGCCCGAGCCGCACCCAGACCGGCTCGCCGCCGGCCAGCCGGAGTGCCGGGACGAAGTGGAAGTAGCCCGGGTCGGTGACGATCACCTCGTCCCCCGGATCCAGGCAGGCGAGCGCCGCGTAGCCCACGCCGGCCTGGGCGCCCTCGGTGCCGATGACGTCGAAGCCGTCGTCGCGCGGCCGCCCGAGCAGGGCCGCGGCCATCAGGTCGCGCAGGCCCGCGTCGAGGTCGGGGGAGTAGGGGCCGACGTGCTCCTCGTCGACCGCGGCCCGCATGGCCCGAAGCGCCCGCGGCGACGGGCCCAGGTGGTTGGCCATCCAGCCCAGGTCGGCCCACTCGCGCCGGTCGAGCGCGATGGCGCCGTCGCGGTAGACGTCGGCCGGGTCCCAGCCCAGGATGCGGTAGGCGTCCCGATAGGTCATGTAGTTGCCGAAGCCCTGGGGATCCTCGAGCAGGGCCCGCGCGCGGGCCGAGGCGGCGGGCACCTCGGCCGCCGGCGGCGGGCGCCACGTGAGCACGGAGCGCCGGGTCACGCGACGATGCGGGTGCCGGTCCGGCCCGCGAGGGCGTCGTCGAGACGGTCGAGCGAGGTGATGACGGCCTCGCGGCCGCCCGCCTCGATGAACTGGGCGGCCGCCTCCACCTTTGGGCCCATGCTGCCGGCCGGGAACTGGCCCGCGGCCATGTGCCCGCGGGCCTCGGCCACGGTCATGCGGTCGAGCCCGCGCTCGCGCGAGGTGCCGTAGTCGAGGGCCACCCGGTCGACCCCGGTCAGCAGCAGGAGCGACGTCGCGCCGACCAGGCCGCCGACCAGCGCCGCGGCGAAGTCCTTGTCGATGACCGCGTCCACGCCCACGAGCTCGCCGTCGACGCGCGCGACCGGCACGCCGCCGCCGCCGCAGGCGACCACCACCTCGCCGGCGTCGAGCAGGCGCCGGATCTCTCCCGACTCCACCACCTCGACCGGCTCCGGAGACGCCACCACCCGCCTCCAGCCGCGGCCGGCGTCCTCGGCGACCTCCCAGCCCCGGGCGCTGGCCAGCCGCCGGGCGCGGCCCTCCGAGAAGAAGGGGCCGATCGGCTTGGTCGGCGCGGCGAAGGCCGGATCGTCCCGGCGCACCACCACCTGCGTCATGACGGCGGCCACCGCGCGCGGCCGGCCGGCCGTGGCGAGGGCGTCGCCGATGGCCTGGGCGAGCAGGTAGCCGAGCTGGCCCTGGGTCATGGCGCCCAGCACGAAGAGCGGCTGCATCGGCATCTCGCGGGCGACGGCCTCCTGCGCCATGGCGAGCGCCCCGACCTGGGGGCCGTTGCCGTGGACCATGAGCAGGCGGCGGTGGGAGTCGAGGAGGCCGACCGCCGCGTCGGCGACGTGCCGGGCGCGCTCCTCCTGACGCGCGAAGTCGCCGAGGCCGGCGGGGGCGAGGGCGTTCCCGCCGATCGCCAGCACCACGGTCTCCCCCACCCGCGCACCTCCCGCGCCACGTCGAGAGTGGCGCTTTGCCGCTTCTCGCATCTTGCGAGGG
>DATAGF010000230.1:0-6476 GCA_036257075.1 Miltoncostaeaceae bacterium | reverse complement strand
GGGTCAGGCGGCGAGCCGGGCGGCGCGCTCGGCCAGCGCGGCGGCCTGCGCCCGCGAGACCCCCGAGGCGCGGTAGGTCAGCACGACGACGATCCTCGGCCCGGCCGCGTCGTAGATCAGCGCCGCCCCATGGCGGGCGGCCGGCAGCCAGCCGTTCTTCTGGGCCACCGGGGTCCCCGGGGCGAGCGCCCCGGCCACCAGGCTGCGGTTGTCGCCGTCCTGCTCCGAGGCCAGCAGCAGCCCCAGCGCCAGGCGCGCCGACCGGGCGGTCAGGCCCGTCTCGCGGCCCGCCGCCGCCCTCCCGGCCGCGGCCGCGTGCAGCGCGTAGAGGCCCCGGGCGAGGTCTCGGGCCGTGGTCACCCGCCTCGAGACGGCCGGCGGCGGATCGGGGGCGCCCCCGGCCGGCAGGGGGGGCTGGAGCTCGGTGCCGACGATGAAGCCGCCCGGGAAGGTGCTCGAGCGCATGCCGAGGCGCGCAAGGCCCTCACGGGCGACGCCCTCGCCGAGGCGGTCGAGGAGCCGGTTGGTCGCGAGATTGGACGACCAGGTCGCCATGGCGACCAGGTCGTGCCGCAGGGCGCGCCCGCCGGCGCCGGTCCGCGCGAGGGCGCCGGCCAAGACGCCCAGCTTCACCGTCGACGCGGCCGGGAAACGCGCGTCGGCGTTCCAGGCGCCGGCCGTCCCGCTGCGCAGGTCCTGGACCCAGACGGCCGCCTGGAGCCCGCTCGCCCGCGCCGCCGCGGCCAGGCGCGCCGACAGGGCAGGGTCGAGCCGCGCCCCCGGCGCCGCGGCGCGGGCGGCGGCAGGCAGGAGCCGGACGCCGGGCGCGCTCGCCCGCCCGACCTCGCGCGAGCCGGAGAGGAACCGCACCTCCAGGTCGTGGCGGCCGGGCGGCAGGGCGGCGATGCTCGCGCGCAGCCGACCGCCGGGGGCCGCGCCGCGGGCCGCCACGGCCCCGTCCACGAGCACCTCGGCGGCGTCCGCGGCGGCCGGGCCGCGGGCCACGACGGCGCCGAAGGTGGCCTCGCCGGCGCCCGGCGCGAGGGGCGGGCGCGGGGGGGCGGCCGGGCGCGCCGACCCCCTGCAGCGGGGCCGCGCCTCGGCGACCGCGGCTCGCGCCATCCGCGCGTGGGCGCCGGCGGCGGCGCTCCGGCCCGGGGCGAGCCGGTCGACGCCCTCGGCCTGCGCGACGCGCGCGGCCGCGTAGCGTCGGGCAGCGGCCAGCAGGGGCCGGCACCCCTCGCCGGCGGGCGCCGCGCGCAGGAGCGCCTCGTCGAGGTCGCGGGCCGCGTCGTAGAGGGCCTGCACGGAGGGCGGGTCGGCGGGCGCCATCCTGGCCGCGGCCCCCTCGACGGCCGGGAGGCCGCGGTCGGAGGCGGCGCGCAGCGCCGCGTCGCCGGCGGCCGCCGGGGCCGCGCCCGCCCCGAGCACGACCGCGACGAGGGCGAGGACGGCCCGAGCCCGCACGGGCGTGAGCATAGCCGCGGCGGCGCGCCCGCCCGGCTCTGCCGGTCCGGTCCTCTACAGTCCCGTCACCGTCACCGTCGCCTGCGCCGCGCGCGGGCGCCAGCCGTGGGAGGCGCGTGGCCGCTCGACCGATCACCGACGTCGAACCCCGTGAGGACACCGGACGGCGGCGGCGGCCCGCCCTGCCGCGGGCGCCCGCCCCGAGCCCCGCCCCTCCGCCGGGGCGGTGGCGGCGCCTGGCGCGCGACCGGGCCCAGCTCGCCGTCCTCGCGATGATGGCGGTCTACGCGGGCGTCTTCGCCTGGCTCTCGGTGGCCCGCCACCGGAGCTTCTCCACGGGCCGCTTCGACCTCGGGAACATGGTCCAGGCGCTCTGGAACACCGCCGAGGGACGCTTCCTTGAGACCACCGACCTCTCCGGAGTCCAGTTCAACCGCCTCGGGGCCCACGTCGACCTGGTGCTCGTGCTCTTCACCCCCCTGTGGTGGGTGTGGTCGAGCCCCGAGATGCTGCTGGTGGCCCAGGCGCTGATCGTGGCCACGGGCGCACTGCCGGCGTTCTGGCTGGGGCGGCGCTGGCTCGGCGACGACCGCCTCGCCGTCGCCGGCGCCGCCGTCTACCTCCTGTTCCCGGCGCTCCAGCACGCGACCCTCTTCGACTTCCACCCGGTGACGCTCGCGGCGCCGCTGATGATGTTCTGCATCTGGGCGATCGAGGAGCGGCGCGACGTCGTGCTCGGGGTCTGCGCCGCCCTGGCGTGCCTCACCCAGGAGCAGGTCGGCCTGGTGGTCGCCGGGCTGGCGGTGTGGATGTGGTTCCGCCACCGCGACCGCCGGCGGGCGGCCCTGATCCTGGGCGCCGGCGCCATCGCGTGGGTGGCGATCGCCGTGGGCGTGATCATGCCGGCCTTCGCGATCGACGGCGTCAACCCGCACCTGAGCCGCTACGCCGGGCTCGGCGACACCCCCGGCGAGATCCTCGGGACCATCTTCACGCGCCCCTGGGAGGCGGTCGAGGTGCTCGTCACCCCGGGGCGGCTGGGCTACCTCGTCGCGCTGCTCCTGCCGCTGCTGCTCCTGCCGCTGGCCGCGCCGCTGCTGGCGGCGGCCGCGCTCCCGCAGCTCTTCATCAACCTGTTGGCGAGCAGCGGCCCGGTCCAGTCCGTGCAGTACCACTACGCCGTCCTGCTGGTGCCGTTCCTCATCGCGGCCGCCCTGCTGGGGCTCGCCCGCCTGCGCGAGCGTCAGCAGCCCGTGCGGCTGGCGCGGCTCCTGGCCCGTCCGGGGCTGGTGGCGGGGCTGCTGGTCGCCGCGGTGGTGGTCGCGGGCGTCCGCCAGGGACCGCTGCCGATCTGGGGCTGGATCCCCGGCGGATGGTCGGGCAGCCCGCTCCACGCATTCACGAGGGACGACCAGGCCCGGGCGCTGCAGCGCGCGGTCGACCTCATCCCCGACGACGCCCGGGTGTCGGCCGTCAACGTGGCCGGGGCTCACCTGTCCGAGCGCCGGCGGATCCTGCTCTTCCCGAACCGGATCGGCAACGCCCAGTACGTCGTGGTGGCCGACGGCGAGCGCTTCCGGCGCATGGCCCAGGCGCGGCCGACACTGCGTCCGCCGGGGTACCGCTTCGCGGCGCTCCGGCTCGCACGCAGCAACCGCTGGGAGCCGATCTTCGACGAGGAGGAGGTCCGCGTCTACCGCAGGATCCCGCCGCCGCCGGGCGCCGCCGGCCTGAACGGCGGGGCCGCCGGGTAGGTCCCGCGCCATGACGGCCGTGGCGCTGCAGGGGCTGATGTTCTTCCCGCGGGGCGGCTCGGCTCAGGTGGTCCGCTACCTCTCGCGCGCCATCGCCCGGGACGGCCGGGTCCGGCCGCGGGTCGTCGCCGGGTCGCTGGGCCCGCCCGGCGCGCCCGGCGACGCGCGGGCCTTCTTCGCCGGGCTCGACCTCGTGACGGTGGACTACGACGCCGCCGTGGGCGCGCCCGACCCGCTGGCCGCCTCGCCGCCCATGCACCCCTCCTACGAGGACCGGCCCGGCGCGCCGGACCGCATCATGGCATCGCTCGACGCCGCCGCCGCCGAGCACCTCACGGGCGAGTGGCGGCGCATCCTGGCCGCGCCCGGGGTCCTCGACGATGTCGCCGTGGCTCACCTCCACCACCTCACGCCCCTCCACGAGGCCCTCGCCGCCCTGCGGCCTGAGCTGCCCGTGGTCACCCACCTGCACGGCACCGAGCTGCTGATGCTCGCGGCGATCGAGGCCGGCGCGCCCTGGGCCCACGGCCTGGCCTGGGCGGAGCGGATGCGGCGCTGGGCAGCGGCATCCGCACGGGTGGTGGTGGGCTCGGAGCCGGCGCGCACCGAGGCTGCGGCCGCGCTCGGCCTGGCCGCCGACGCGATCGAGGTCGTCCCGAACGGCGTGGACCTGAAGCTGTTCGACGGCCATCGCGCCCCGCCGGCCGAGCGCGCCGCCTTCTGGCGCCGCCGGCTGTGCGAGGAGCCCGGGGGCTGGTCGCCCACCGACCGCCGCCCCGGCGCGGTCGCCTACGCGCCGGAGCAGATCGCCCCCCTCGAGGACCCCGATGCGACGGTCGTGCTGTTCGTGGGCCGCTTCACCGAGGTCAAGCGGATCCCGTCGCTGATCCGCGCCCACGCGCGGGCGCGCGAGGCGCTCGGGCGCCCGCTGCCGCTCGTGCTGTGGGGCGGCGCGCCCGGGGAGTGGGAGGGCCCTCACCCGCTCGAGGTCGCGGCCGCCTCCCCGTGGGGACGGGAGGTCTTCCTGGCCGGCTGGAGCGCCCACGAGGAGCTGCCGGCGGCGCTCGCGGCGGCCGACGTCCTGGCGGTCCCCTCCGCCGGCGAGCGCTTCGGCCTCGTCTACGTCGAGGCGATGGCCATGGGCGTGCCCCCGATCGCCGGCGACGCGGGCGCCCCACCGTCGTTCATCGACGCCGACCCGGACTCGCCGGGCCGCGCCGGCTGGCTGGTACCGCCCGGCGACGAGGCCGCCCTCGCCTCCGCGCTGGTCGAGGCGGCGCGCGACCCTGCCGAGCGGGCCTTGCGGGGCGCGAACGGGCGCCGCCTCGCGCGCGAGCGCTTCGGCTGGCCCGGCATCGCCCGGCGGGTCGTCGAGATCTACGAGGAGCTCGGCGTGCCCGTTACGCGGCGGCGCGCGGCGCGAACGCGAGCGCGGTCGCGATAGGCCGGCCGCCTGGGATCTCGATCCCCTCGGCCTCGCGCGGCGTGTTGCGCAGCCGCCCGCCGACGACCAGCGCGGCCGACCCCCCGCCGTCGAGGTTCAGGGCGCGCCGGACGCCCAGGCCGGCCATCAGTACGGCCAGCTCGCCAAGCGTCAGGCCAGCCTCGCCTGGCGCGCGGCCGTCGCAGACGAGCGCGAGCAGGTGGCGCCGCGTGATGCCGAGGGCGGCGCGCGGGTGGCGGCCATCGCAGATGTCCGAGTCGAACTGCGCCCGGCCGGCCGAGAAGCCCTCGGGGTCGGCGCCGTCGCCCACGGCCGGGCGGCCCCGGCGCACCAGCAGCGGGCCGGCCTGGAGGAGGTCGCCCCGGGGGGCGGCGGGCAGGCGCGCGCGCCCGTCGATGCGCACCCGGCGCCCGTCGATCGCCACGCAGGAGCGCCCGGGCCCCGACGGCGGGTGGAAGGCCACGCTCGGCACCCGCAGGCCCCCGACCCAGAGCTCGCCGAGCGGGGTCCCGACCGGCGTGACGAAGAAGCCGCCCACCAGGGCGTCGCCCACGGCCTCGCGGCGGCACCAGCTCTCGAGCGGCTCGGGCTCGCGCAGCGCGACGACGCGCATCGACACGCGCCGGCGCGGGTAGGCGGCGACGTGGACCTCGGTGGACGCGCCGTCCGCCAGTCGGTGGCGGAACGAGCGGAACTCGCCGATGGTGGGGGAGGGGGAGCGGGTCGGGGCCGTCGTGGCCATCACCGGAGGTGTCGGCCATCGGGCCCCCGCACTCAAGCCCCGGGACCCCCGGAACGGCGATGTGTCACAGGCCGGTTACACGCATCGGCCCGGGGAGCTACGAGCGGGCTCGGCCGGCCTCGTAGTCGCGCTGTGCCGCCTCCACCGCCGCGACGCGCTCCTCGCCGGTGCGCGCCGCGCGGGCGCGGGCGACGGCGTTGGACGCCTGGATGCCCATGAGCGATCCCTGGAAGCGCGGCGCGACGTCGCGCGCGAGCAGCTCCCAGCTGCGGGCGGTCGCCTCCGGCGGAGCCCACTCGTGGCCCACCACCAGCAGGCCGCCGAACCCGCCCGATCGCTCCTGCAGGCGCTCGATCGCGGCGATGAGGTCGTCGGGGGTGCCGATCACCCAGGCGCCCGCCTCGGCCATCTGCTCGATCACCCGCTCCCGCGGCCCCGGCACCGGGCTCGGGCGGCCGGTCACGCCCTCGGTGTAGTCGAGGAGGTGGGCCGCGCCGCCCTCGCGGGCCTCGTCGAGCGCCCGCCGGCGCGTCTCGGCCAGGTGCACGGGCACGACCAGGCGCCACTCCTCGCGCCGAACGACGCGGCCGGCCTCCTCGGCGGCCTCCTCCGCCAGGCGCCAGTGCTCGCGCAGGTCGATCGGCCCGCGCGGCCCACGCGCGACGCTCAGCGACAGCACCCCGGCGCCGTGTCGGCCGGCGAGCACCATCCCGGCGGGCGACTCCATGCTGGTGACCGCCAGCGGGGGGTGGGGGTCTTGATAGGGCCGGAGCTGGAGCACGGCGTCGGTCAGCGAGAACCAGTCCGACTCGCACGAGAAGGGCTCCGGGTCGGTCAGGAGCCTCACGATCACGTCGAGCGCCTCGGCCATCATGGGGCGCAGGCGCGACGGGTCGATCCCCAGCATGCGGGCGTCGGTGAGGTGACCGCCGGGGCCCACCCCGAGGTTGACGCGCCCGCGGGTCAGGTGGTCGAGCAGCACGATCCGGTCGGCGACCATCAGCGGGTGGTGGTAGGGGAGGCTCACGACGCCCGTCCCCAGGCGGATGTGGCGCGTGCGCTCGGCGGC
>DATAGF010000223.1:0-3040 GCA_036257075.1 Miltoncostaeaceae bacterium | reverse complement strand
TCGCCTTCACCGGCGTCACCCTCGCGGTGGTCCTCGACGAGCCCCGCTGGGACGGGGTGGCCACCCTCGCGATCGGCGCCCTCCTGGTCACGATCGCCCTCTTCCTGGTCGTGGAGATGAAGGGGCTGCTGATCGGCGAGTCCGCCGCCCCCGAGGACCTGCGCCGCATCCAGGCGGCCATCGAGGGGACGCCGCAGGTGCGGCGCCTCATCCACATGCGCACCCAGCACCTCGGCCCCGACGAGCTGCTGGTCGGCGCCAAGCTCGAGCTCGACCCGAACCTGACGTCGAGGGGCATCGCCGAGGCCATCAACGCCGCCGAGGCGCGCATCCGCGAGGCCGTGCCGATCGCGCGCGTGATCTACCTCGAGCCCGACATCCTGGCCGGGGCGCCCCCGGAGCCGGCACCGCCCCCCTCGGCGGCCTGAGCCGCCCCGGGCCGGGACGGCCCGCCCTCAGGCGAGGACTACCTGGGCCTCGGCGGCCCCGCGCAGCCCCGCGGCCCGCAGGGCCTCCTCCTCGAGGTCCCCGCGCCGGAGGCGGCCCAGCGGCTCGACCGTGACCGTCGCCCGCCGTCCCCTGGCCTCGATGCGCCACAGGCCGGCCAGGCGGCCGTCGCTCAGCACCGCGCCCGGGCTCGCCACGGGCCTGAACATGCGCTTGCGCAGGGCCGGGTCGGGGGCGAGCAGCGCCCGGTTGGGCGTCTGCAGGTAGGGGTCGCCCGGCGGCAGCAGGCGGACCCCCTCAGCGGCGGGCGGCGCCTCCAGCTCCTCCCGGTCCTCCCGCTGCACCCAGCCGGCCGCCGCCCCGGCGCCGACCTCGTCGAGGTCCCCAGACGTCTCGTCCCAGAGCCGTTGGGCGTGGGGCCTCGCCAGGCCGGCCCACTCGGCGAAGGCGGCGGGCCTCGCCGGCCCGTAGAAGCGCAGGAAGCGGCGCACGGCCTCGCCCCCGGCCGGCGTGCGGCCGGGCGCGCCCATCGTGTAGCGGCGCCGGGCGTCGAGCCGGACGCCCGCCGCCACCGTCGCGTAGCGCCACAGCATCGGGGCGACGTGGTTGCTCCGGCAGCTACGGCACCAGGGCATCAGGTCGGGGCTCACGCGCGCCCGCAGCTCCTCGTGCAGCTCGTCCCGGCCGAGCGCCCGGCCGCCGGCGAGCGCGTCCGTCGTGGCCGCCGCCACCTCCTCGAGGGCCTCGCCCGGGGCGAACCCCCTCTCGGCCGCGAGGCGCTGGACCTGCCGGCCGAGCTGCGGGCCGAGCTCCGCGTCGTCGCGGGCGATCAGCGCGCGGCCGTAGAGCCCGAGATCGCCCGGCGCGAGCGCGTGGATGGCGCCCCGGACGATGTGGGCGACGACGAGCTCGCCGGCGTCGACCGCCGAGGCGTACGCCTCCCGGGAGAGGCCGTCGACGCGCGCTGCCAGCGCGAGCAGGGCCGCGTGGCGGGAGAAGTCCGACGCCGGGCAGGCCGCCGCCTCGGCGAGGCCGCGCGCGCTCCGGACGGCCAGCCCCGAGCGGGCGAGCCGGAACGCGAGGACCTGCTCGGGCCGCACCGGCGGATCATGACGCAGCGGCGAGCGGCACCGGGCGCCGTCGCCGCGCGGCGGGCGCTGTGGCCCGCAGCGCCTCGAGGACGCCGCGGCGCGTGCAGTCCAGCACGCCGACCGGGACGCCGTAGGCGGTGAGGTCCCACGCGAGCTGGCCGCAGCGCTCGCGGTCCGCCGGCCGGCGCTGGATCACGTAGAGCGTCGATGGGTATGCGTGCGAGCCGCGCCACCCGGCCTCGCCCTCGACCACCCGCCCCCACAGGGCGGCGAGGCCGACGGCGAGGGGCTCGCGGGCGCGGGAGGGCAGGTCGGCGTGGAAGGCCGCCTCGGCCGCGTCGCGGGCGACGTGGATCCCGCATCGGCAGCCGGGCCCCGGAGGGTGGTGGGCGAACGTGACGCCCGGGCACTCCGCGACCAGGGCCGCTCCCACCGGCCACGCGGCCGGGCGGACCACCGAGGCGAGCCGGGCCTCGGGACCCGAGCCGTCGATCCTCCAGGTCCGCCAGCCGCTGACCGGCTCGACGTAGTCGGGCGCCGCGCTCACGCCGGGACCGGCGCCGGCTCGGCCGGGACGGGCGCCGCGTCCGGGACCCTGACGGGCACGGGCGGTGCGACCGGCTCGATGGTGTAGGTGCGGATCTCGCGTCCGATGTCCATGGTGCTCCCCCTGGTGACCGGGCGACGCGGGGCCGCCGTCCATTCGCTTCTCGTCGGGTATGACGCGCGCCGGCGCGGGCGCATTCCCGGCGGATGGCAAACGCCGTCAGGGCCGATCGGGCAGGATCGGGTCCATGACGGCCGGCCTGACGGCGGTGGTCCACGGGCCTCGGCTCCAGGACTACAACCCCTCCGACGACGCGACCCGCCCGCTGCGACGCGAGCTGGGGATCGAGCTGATGGACGCCTACGGCCTGCGCGACGGCCCCGGCGCGCTCCGGGTCGAGCCGGCGCCGGCGGGAGTGGAGGACGTGGAGCGGATCCACGCCCCCGCCTACGTCCGCGCCGTGCGCCGCCTCAGCGCCCAGCCGGTGCTGGCGGCCGCCCCGGAGGCCGCGCAATGGGGCCTCCAGCCGGGCGGCGACACGCCGGCCCGGGCCGGGATGCACGAGGCCGCCCTGGCCGTCTGCGGGGCGTCGCTGGCCGCCGCCGACCTGGTCTGGGAGGGGCGGGCGCAGCGCGCCTTCTGCCCGGCGCCCGCCGGCCTCCACCACGCCCGCGCGGCCCAGGCCTCGGGCTTCTGCGTCTACAACGACTGCGCCATGGCCATCCGGCGCCTGCTGGACGCGGGGGCCGAGCGGGTCGCCTACGTCGACATCGACGCCCACCACGGCGACGGCGTCCAGTGGCTGTTCTACGAGGAGCCGCGCGTCCTCACCTGCTCGGTGCACGAGAGCGGCCGCTTCCTCTACCCGGGCACCGGCGGGCTGGCCGAGCGCGGCGCCGGCGGCGCGGTGGGGACGGCGGTCAACGTCCCGCTCCCGCCCTTCGCGGGCGACGCC
>DATAGF010000220.1:0-3668 GCA_036257075.1 Miltoncostaeaceae bacterium | reverse complement strand
GACGGGCGCCTGTCCTGGCGCGAGTGGCAGGCCCAGGACGGCTCCAAGCGCCAGAGCGTCGAGGTGATCGCCAACGACGTCTTCTTCCTCGACAGCCGCGGCGACGGCGAGGGCGGGGGCTCCCAGCAGGGCGCCGGGTGGAGCGCCCCGGCGGGCGGCGGCGACCTGCCCGTCGACCGCTCGGACATGCGGCCGCCGACCCCGGCGGACGACGACGACGAGATCCCCTTCTAGCGAGGGCGAGGACAGGACGACGATGCAGGCGATCCTTCTCAAAGAGGTGGAGGGGCTGGGCGAGGCCGGGACGGTGGTGAACGTCGCCCGCGGCTACATGCGCAACTACCTGCAGCCCCGCGGGCTCGCCGAGACCGCGACGCCCGGCCGCATCGCCGAGGTCCGGCGGCGCGAGGACCAGCGCCGGGTCGCCGAGGCCAAGGCCGAGGAGCAGGCACGCGAGCTGGTCGACCTGCTGGGGCGGACCATCCTCACGCTCAAGGC
The DNA here is from genome assembly GCA_036257075.1 of Miltoncostaeaceae bacterium. Lineage (GTDB taxonomy): Bacteria > Actinomycetota > Thermoleophilia > Miltoncostaeales > Miltoncostaeaceae > DATAGF01. The sequence goes on along the minus strand of DATAGF010000220.1, from coordinate 3,170 downwards.
GAAGGCCGGCGACGACGGGCGCCTGTTCGGGTCGATCACCTCCGCCGACGTGGCCACGGCGATCGAGGAGGCGCGCGGCATCACGGTCGACCGCCGCCACATCACGGTCGAGCCTCCGATCCGCGCGGTGGGCACCTACTCGGTCCCGGTCGAGCTCGGCCCCGGGCTGACGGCGGAGGTCAAGACCATCGTCAGCCCGCTCGTCGACTGACCTGAGCACGGCCCCGGCGGGACCACGCGTGGCCGACACCGTCGCACCGCCCCAGAACGCGGAGGCCGAGGCGATGCTCCTCGCGAGCCTCATGGCCGCCGACACCTACGTGGCCGAGGCGCTGTCGGTCGTGGCGCGCGACGACTTCTACCGCGAGGGCCACCGCGCCGTCTTCCGGGCAATCGAGGCCCTCTTCGGCGTCGGCGAGCCCATCGAGCCGATCACCGTGATCGAGCGCCTCACCAAGGACGGCGAGCTCGAGCGCGCCGGCGGCCGGGTGGCCGTGCTGGACCTGATGGAGACGCCCTTCATCGCGGCCAGCTTCCGCACCTACGCCCAGATGGTGCGCGAGGCCGCCATCCAGCGGCGCCTGCTCCAGGTGGGCCAGCAGATCGAGAAGATGGTGGTCCAGCGCGAGGGCGAGACCGCGGCCATGCTCCAGGAGGCCGAGACGCTGGTCTACGGCCTCTCGCAGAAGGACGTGCGGGGCGACTTCTCCCGCGCCCACGAGCTCGTCATCCGCGGCATTGAGCGGCTCACCGCCGCCGAGGAGAGCGGCACCGGCCTGACCGGCGTCGCGACCGGCTTCGTGGACCTCGACCGGACCGTCGGCGGGCTCCAGCCCGGCAACGTGATCGTGGTCGCGGCCCGCCCGAGCATGGGCAAGACGGCCCTCGCGCTCGGCATGGCCGAGCACGCCGCCCTCACCCAGGAGCGCTCCGTCGCCATCTTCAGCCTTGAGATGAGCGGCGACGAGCTCATCCAGCGGCTGCTCGCCTCGACCGCCATCGTCGACGCGGGCCGGATCCGCGCCGGGCGGCTCGCCCCCGAGGACTGGTCCCGGATCGGCCGCGCGGCCGACCGCCTCTCGGCGGCGCGCCTCTTCATCGACGACTCCGAGGGCGTCTCCCTCGGGGAGATGCGGAGCAAGACGCGGCGGCTGAAGAGCCGCGAGGGGCTCGACCTCGTGATCGTCGACTACATCCAGCTCATGGAGGGCCAGGGCAACCGGCGCGACGAGAACCGGGTGCAGGAGCTGTCGACGATCTCGCGCGGCCTCAAGATGCTCGCCCGCGACCTCGAGGTGCCGATCGTCTGCGTCTCGCAGCTCAACCGGGCGCCAGACGCGCGCACGGACAAGCGCCCGATGCTCTCGGACCTGCGCGAGTCGGGCGCCATCGAGCAGGACGCGGACCTCGTCCTGATGATCTACCGCGACGACTACTACGACGAGAACTCCGAGGACCGCGGCATCGCCGAGGTCAACGTCGCCAAGAACCGGCACGGCCCCACCGAGAAGGTGAGGCTGACCTTCCGCGGCAGCTACGCGAAGTTCGACAACCTCACCACCCGAGACGGGGGTTAGTGCTCCGCCCCGAACGTAAGGCTGCGATCCGGCGGGCTGCAAATCATCGCGGATCCGGCGTCATCGCTCGCCCGCATGGGCCGAGCCATGCGGGCTCCCTGCTTCCTTGGCCCGCGGGATTTTCGCGGCCGGGATCACAGCCGACGTCCGGGTCGGAGCACTAGTGCCCGCGACCGTCGTGGTCGGGGCCCAGTGGGGCGACGAGGGGAAGGGCAAGGTGGTGGACCTCCTCGCCGAGCGGAGCGACGTCGTCGCCCGCTACCAGGGCGGCAACAACGCCGGCCACACGATCGTCGCCGGCGACGAGGTCTACAAGCTGCACCTCGTGCCCTCGGGGATCCTCTACCCGGGCACCCTCTGCGTGATCGGCAACGGGACCGTGGTCGACCCGGGTGCCCTCTGCGAGGAGCTCGACTCGCTGGAGGAGCGCGGGGTCTCGCTCGACACGCTCCGGATCAGCGGTAACGCCCACCTGATCATGCCGTACCACGTGATGCTCGACGGCGCGTCGGAGATGCGGCTGGGGCGCTTCTCCATCGGCACCACCCGGCGGGGCATCGGCCCCTGCTACGAGGACAAGGCCGCGCGGGTCGGCATCCGGGTGCAGGACCTGCTCGACCCGAAGATCCTGGTCGCCAAGCTCGAGGTCGCCCTCGAGGCCAAGAACGAGATCCTGGAGAAGCTCTACGGCATGCCGCGGCTCGACGCCGCCGCGGTGGCCGACGACACGCTTCGGCACGCCGGGCGCCTGCGGCCCTTCATCGCGGACACGTCGCTGCTGCTGGACGAGGCCCTGCGCGCCGGCAAGCGGGTGCTCTTCGAGGGCGCCCAGGGGGCGATGCTCGACATCGACCACGGCACCTATCCCTTCGTCACCTCGTCCAACCCGATCGCCGGCGCGGCCTGCACCGGGGCCGGCGTGGGGCCGACCCGGATCGACCAGGTGCTCGGGGTGAGCAAGGCCTACGTCACGCGCGTGGGCGAGGGCCCCTTCCCCACCGAGCTCGACGACGCCGACGGCCGCCGCATGATGGAGCGCGGCAACGAGTTCGGCACGACCACGGGGCGCCAGCGGCGCTGCGGCTGGCTCGACCTCGTCGCCCTCCGCTACTCCGTGCGGCTGTCCGGCGTCACGCAGCTCGCGCTGACCAAGCTCGACGTGCTCTCGGGCTTCCCGCGCGTGCGGATCTGCGAGGCCTACCGCACCCGCGAGGGCGAGCGGATCACCGACTTCCCCTACCACCAGACGGTCTTCCACGGCTGCCGGCCCGTCTACCGCGACCTGCCCGGCTGGGGCGAGGACCTCTCGGAGTGCCGCTCGCTCGACCAGCTGCCGCCGCCGGCGCGGGACTACGTGGAGCTGATCGCCGCCGCCGTCGAGGTGCCGATCACCCTCATCGGCACCGGCCAGGGCCGCCACCAGGTCATCGACCAGGTCGAGGTCTAGGAGGTCGAGGCGGTCTCGGGGGACGGCGGGGCGTCCGCCGCGGCCGCGGGCACGGGCTGCGGCGGGGCGTCCGCCGCGGCCGCCGGCACGGGCTGCGGCGCGTCGGCGGCGGGCGCGCCCACGGGCTCGGGCGCGGCCGGCTCGGC
>DATAGF010000218.1:0-5376 GCA_036257075.1 Miltoncostaeaceae bacterium | reverse complement strand
CCCGCCGTCAGCTCGTCGATCGCGCGCGGCTGGTCCCCCGTCGGCCGGTAGGCCTCGGAGACGTCGAAGGTCGTCGTGGTCACCGGCGTAGGGTAGCGCCGCCCCCGCCGGACCGACCCGCCGGGAGGCCGACCGCGGGGCCAAAGCGGGCCACCCGATCTTGCTCGCGCGGGCCAAGGCCCCTCCACCGGAGCCGTTCCTATCCTGCCCCCAGTGACGCTCAGGAGACGTCACGCCAGGCCCCGCGACCGGGACGCGGGGCTTCGCACAGGCCGGCGGATCGGGGTGGTCCGCCGGCCGCCCCCTTCCTCAGGGCCCCGCCGCGTAGACCTCCACCGCGTGGCCGTCAGGGTCGCGGACGCGCGCGAAGCCGAACCCGCCCGCCCGGTCGAAGGCCAGCTCCTCGAGCCCGGCGGCGCGGGCGCGCTCCCGGAAGGCCTCGACGTCGTCGATGGTCGGCACCTGGAAGCCGATGTGGAACGCGCCCGCGGCGGCGGCGTCGGGACTCCCCGTGCGCAGCGCGAGCAGGCCGCCGGCCGCGTCGCGCAGGATCACGAAGCCCGGCTCATCGTGGACGGCGTCCCTGAGCCCGAACCACTCCGCGTAGAAGACGCGCGAGGCGGCGACGTCGCGCACGAGCAGCTGGGCGTGGTTCAGGATCATCCCCCGGGCCCCGCCAGCCGGTCGCCGTAGGCGCGCCGGTAGATGTCGGTCGCCTCGCGGACCTCTGTGACGAATCCGCGCGTCTCTGCGAAGGGGACGTCCTCGGGCACCCGGAGCGCCTCGCCGCGCGCCTCGGCCTCCTCGAGCCAGCGGCCGAGGTTCGCCGGGCCGCCGTTGTAGGCGACCAGGGCGAGGTCCACCGAGCCGTAGCGGTCGATCAGGTAGCGCAGGAAGCGCGTGCCGTAGGCGATGTTGACCTCCGGCTCCTCCAGCCGGCCGGGCGAGGGGCTGGGCCGCCGGGGCAGGCCGGCGATGAAGCCGGCGGTGTCGGGCTGCACCTGCATCAGCCCCACCGCCCCCTGGGCGGAGCGCGAGTCGGCGACGAAGCCGCTCTCGGTGTTGATCACCGCAGCCACGAGGGCCGGGTCGAGGTCGTTGCGGCTCGCCTCCTGGCGCACCGTCTCCTCGTGCTCGAGCGGATACCAGAGGCGCGCGTACCAGCCCGGCATCTCCTGGTGGACCTGGTACCAGCCCACCCCGGCCGCGGCGAGCACGACGAGGATCCCGGCCAGCCATGCCGCCCGCCGGCGGCGGCGCGGCCGGGCCGCGCGGGGGGCCGCGGCCCCGCCCCGGGGCCCGCGCGCGGGCCGGTCAGTGGTCGCGGTTCTGCGCATGGCAGGGGCGCCCAGCGTACTCCGCGAAGCGCTCGGCGACCCACGCCCGCAGGTCGTCGATCACGCCGTCGTTCACCAGCACGCGGTCGGCGCGGGCCACCTTCTCCTCCTCCGGCAGCTGGCGGGCGCTGCGGGCGTCGAAGTCCTGGCCGCGGGCCTCGACGCGCCTCCTGCGCACCTCCTCGGGGGCGGTCACCAGGAGGGCGGCGTCGAAGGCGCGCTCGGCGCCGACCTCGAAGAGCAGCGGCACCTCGCAGACCAGCAGCGGCGGCGGCGGCCGCCGCCCGGCCTGCTCCTCGATCCATGCGCGCCGCCGCCGCTCGATGCGGGGGTGCAGCAGCCCCTCCAGGTAGGCGATGCCGCCCGCCAGGGCGAAGGCGCGCGTGCCGAGGGCCGCCCGGTCGACGGCGCCCTCCTCACCCAGGACCCCGGGGCCGAAGCGCTCGGCGACGGCGGCCGCGACCTCGGGGTCGCCGTAGAGGTCGTGCACCACCTGGTCGCTTGACAGCGTCGCCGCGCCGCACGCGGCGAAGGCCGCGAGCGCCTCGGACTTGCCGGACCCGATGCCGCCCGTGAGGGCGACACACGGGGGCGCCACCGGCGCCCCCGCGACGCGCCTAGCGCGAGGAGTCGTCGGCCTCGGCGGGCGGCGCCTCGGCGATGGCCTCCTCGTCCTCCGCCTCGGCGACGGCCTCCTCGTCCTCCGCCTCGGCCTCGGCGACCGCCTCGTCGGCCTCGGCCTCCTCGATCTCCTGCTCGGCGACGGCCTCTTCGAGGGCCTCCTCGACGGCGGCCTCGGCGACCACCTCCTCGACGGCCTCCTCGACCACCGCCTCGGCGATGGCGTCGTCCACCGCCTCGGCGACCTCGGCCTCATCGGACAGCGCGGCGACCTCCTCGGCCTGGGCCGCGGCCGCCGCCCGGATGTCATCGGGCAGGCGGTGCTGGATCGGGTCGCTGTCGGCCACGCGCTTCAGGCTCAGCGACAGGCGGCGCCGGTCGGCGTCGATCTCGATGATCCGGACGGCCAGGACGTCGCCCTGGTTGACCACCTCGCGCGGGTTCTCCACGTGGTGGGCGGCCAGCTCCGAGATGTGGACGAGCCCCTCGACGCCGGGGTGGATCTCCACGAAGGCGCCGAACGTGACCACCTTTGTCACGCGGCCCTCGACCACGTCGCCCACCTCGTAGGCCTCGATGACGCTCTGCCAGGGGTCGGCCTGGGTCTGCTTGAGGCCGAGGGAGATGCGCTGCCGCTCGCGGTCGATGTCCAGCACCTTCACCCGCACCTTCTCGCCGATCTGGAGCACCTCGGAGGGGTGGTTGACGTGGCTCCACGACAACTCGGAGATGTGGATGAGGCCGTCGATGCCGTCGAGGTCCACGAAGGCGCCGAACTCGACGATGTTGGAGATCACGCCCTCCACGACCTTGCCGGGCTGGAGATCGTCGAGGATCTTCTGGCGCACCTCGCGCCGCTCGTCCTCGAGGACCGCCCGGCGCGAGAGGACCACGTTGTTCCGGTTGCGGTTGAGCTCAATGACCTTGCACTCGAGCTTGCGACCGAGGAACTCGTCGAGGTCCTGCACCCGTCGGATGTCCACCAGCGAGGCCGGCAGGAAGCCGCGCACGCCGAGGTCGAGGATGAGGCCGCCCTTCACGACCTCGATCACGGTCCCCTCGACGTTCTCGCCGGCGGCCGCGGCCGCCTCGATGCGCTTCCACGCCTTCTCGAAGCGCGCCCGCTTCTTGGACAGGATCAGGCGCCCCTCCTGGTCCTCCTTCTGCATGACGAGCGCGTCGACCATCTCGCCGAGGGCGACCTCCTCCTCGGGCCGCACGCTCTTGCGGATGGAGAGCTCGGGAAGGGGGATGACCCCCTCGCTCTTGTAGCCGATATCGACGAGGACCTCGTCCTTGTCGACGCGGACCACCCTCCCGGTGACCACGTCCCCCTCCGAGAAGATCGGGATCGTCAGGTCGTAGTTCGGCACCTGCACGCCGTCGACCTCGATGTACTCGGGGCCGTCGAGCGCGCGGACCGGGCTGTCGAGATCGGGGGCCTCGCCGGCCGGGGCGGCCTGGGGCGGCGCCTCGGGCTCGGCGGTGGCGATCTCGGGATGGTCAGTCGTCATCGGTCTGGAACGTCCTCGTTGCGGGATGATTCTCGGGCACGATCGGCAGCCGGGCGCGCCGGAGGCCGACGAGTATAGACCTGCCGGGCGCCTCGGGCCATGGGCCTCGGAGCCCGCCGCGGCTCAGCCGAGCGCGGCCAGGACCACGTCGACGTCCGCCGGCGCGAGGCGGCCCGCCCGGACGGCGCGCACGCGGCCGTCGGCGTCGACGGCGAGCGCCGCCGGCACGCTGCGGACGGGCAAGGCCGCGGCGCGCGGGTGGTCGGCGAGGCTCACGCGCACCACCTCCCGGCCCCCGGCGACGCGCTCGATCTCACGGGCGACCGGCTCGCAGCGCGCGCAGCCGGGCGCGGTGAGGACGACCAGCCAGGGCCCCGCCCCGCCCAGGCCGAGATCGCCGCGGACGTCGGCGCCCGGCCGCGAGCGCCGCGCCATGAGCAGCCGGTAGACCTCGCAGCCGGCGCAGAAGCCGGTGATGGCCGAGACCAGCGCCAGCGCCGCCACCAGGCCGGCCAGGACCCACCCGGCCGCCTCGGCCCCCGCGAAGAGCAGGGCCACCGAGGCGGTGAGGAAGACCGCGGCGAGCCCCTGGGAGAAGCGCACCGGCGCCGCGGGCTCGAGCCGCGCCGGAGGGCGGGCCACGAGCCGGAAGAGCCAGGCGACCGGCGACCAGCGCGGCCCGGCGAGCCCGAGCAGCACCAGGCCGAGGGCGACCGCCACCGCCGCGGGCTGGTCGAAGAGGATCGCCTCCAGGCACAGCGCGCCGGTGATCGCCTGGGCGAAGCGCGGCTGGAGCGGGTGGACGGCGGGCGGGGCCGGCACGCCTCCAAGGTTACGGGCCCCCGGTGCTCTAGGGTCTCGCGGCCGAGTCGCGATGCCTGGAGGAGCCGTCGAGACGCTGAGGGCGCGCCGCGGATGGGTGCTGGTCGCCATCGGCGCCGCCGCCGCCCTCGCGTACTCGGGCTTCCTCGTCTACGTCGCCTTCCCCGCCGAGGGCGCCGACGACCTCACGGCGGGCGTCAGCGGCCTGGAGGCCGAGGGCGCCCCCTACGGCGAGCTCCTCCGCGCCCTGGACGCCGTCTCGGCCGTCCTGACCCTCGTGCTCGTGCCGTTCCTGTGGCGGGCCCTCCCCTCCGGGCCCTGGCGGGCTGTCGCGGTCTGGTCCACGCGGTCTTCGCCGCGGCCGGCATCCCCGCGGGCCTGGTCCCCCTTCCGTGCGGCGAGGACGCCGGCTGTCCTGCCACGGCCGACGGGGGGCTCCAGGCCGCCGCGCACGACGCCCTGAGCATCATCTCCACCACGGCCCTCATCCTGAGCGCCGCAGCCACCGCGCTCGCCGTCCGCCGCCCGGGCCCGCGCTGGCTGGTCCGGGCCGGGTGGCTGACCGTGGCCGTGCAGGTGGTCACGGGCCTCGTCTTCGCCGCCGGCCACCTGTCGGGGGCGGACGACGTGAGCGGCGTCGCCCAGCGCGCGGAGATCCTCGGGGTCTCGGCCTGGATCGTCTGCCTGGCCGTCTACGCCGCCTCTCCCGGCGGCCGGGAGCGCTCGCCGGCTCCGCCCGCGGGCCCGGGGGTAAGTGCCCGGTAATGGCGCCTCGCAAGGCTTCTCTCGCACCCCCCGCGAAGGAGACCCCCATGAGCGCGACGACGTACATCCTCGGCCACGCCCCCGACGAGCTGCGCCGCCTGGACGAGCAGTCCTCGATCCTGAGGCCCGCCACCGTGGGCATGCTGGCCGACTGCGGCCTGCGACCGGGGATGCGCGTCCTCGACGCCGGCTGCGGCGCCGGCGAGGTCAGCCTGCTGCTCGCCGAGGTGGTCGGCCCCGAGGGCGCCGTCACCGCGGTCGACCGCGCGCCCGAGGCCCTGCAGAAGGGCCGCGACCGCGCCGCCCTGCAGGGCGCC
>DATAGF010000197.1:0-6266 GCA_036257075.1 Miltoncostaeaceae bacterium | reverse complement strand
CCGGGTCGCGCTCGGAGGGGGCTCGATGCCCCAGGCGAGGCCGTAGCCCTGACGCACCCCGAGGTCGTCGACCGGCCAGACGTCGAGGCGGCGCAGCTCGAACATCAGGTACATCTCGGCCGTCCAGCGGCCGATGCCGCGAACCGTGACCAGGCGGGCGATGACCTCCTCGTCGGGAAGCCGAGAGCCGTCGAGGACGACCGTGCCGTCCAGCACCTTGGCCGACAGGTCCCGCAGCGAGGCCGCCTTCGAGCCCGAGAGTCCGGCGCCGCGCAGCTGCTGGTCAGTCAAGGCGAGGAGCGCCTCCGGCGTCAGCGCCCCGGGCACGAGTGCGCGGAGGCGGCCGTGGATGGCGTTCGCCGCCGCGCCCGCGAGCTGCTGGAAGACGATCGCCCGCACCAGGGCGCCGAAGTGGCCGTCGGCGTTGCGCGGCCGGTGGTGGATCGGCCCGGCGACCTCGATCAGCCCGGCCATCACCAGGTCGGCCGCGGCGACCGCCGCGATCCCGGCCGCCAGCGACGCGCGCCCGACAAGAGGCGCTTCCGGCGCGGGCGGGTAGCGGGCGGCGGCGAGGTCGACCTGATCGCCGCGCATGGGCACGCGCTCGCTGCGCAGCAGCTCCAGCTGGCGGGCGCCCTTCGGGGCGCTGCCGTCTGCGCGCACCACCCGCTGCCAGGGGAGGGCCTCGTGGGTCGCGGCGAGCACGCGGCCGGCGAGGCGGGGCGCGGCCGGGTCGATGTCGCCGTACGTGCGCACGAACCCCCGCGGGATCTCCCGCACCCGCGCCAGGATGCGCTCGACCCGGGCGTCGCCCGCCGACTGCCCGGTCATTGATCCGCGCCCCGCGATGGGCGCACCCTACCGGCGGCGGCGCCGCCTCAGCGCAGGACGGTCACCGGCTCGCCCTCACGCTCCCCTGTCTCCATCAGGCGCCGGGCGGCTCTCAAGCGGCGATCCGCGCGGGACCCCGCCCGGGAGCGCCGCCGCGGTAGGTTGTCGCCTTCTCGGCGGGCGGCAGGCCGGGCGGACGAGGAGGATCGCCATGGGGGACCTCAACCTGCGGGGCGGGACGATCGTGACGGCCGAGGGCACCTTCGCCGCCGACGTGGCGGTGCGGGGCGGCCGCATCGCGAGCGTCGGCGCGACCGTGCCGGACGACCCGGCGGAGACCGTGGACGTCAGCGGCCTCCTGGTGATGCCGGGCTTCATCGACGCCCACACCCACATGGACATGCCCTTCGGCGGGACGATCACCGCCGACGACTGGGACTCGGGGACGGCGGGGGCGGTCGCCGGGGGCACGACCACGATCGTCGACTTCGCGCTGCAGAACCACGGCCAGACGCTGGGCCAGGCGATCGAGACCTGGCAGGCGAAGGCCGCCGGCCGCACCCGCATCGACTACGGCCTCCACGTGGCGATCTGTGACCTCACCGAGGCGACCAAGGCCGAGATCCCCGAGCTGCCGGGCCGCGGCGTCTGCACGGTCAAGGTCTTCATGGCCTACAAGGGCACCTCGCTCTACATGCTCGACGAGGACCTGCTCGAGATCCTCCAGATCGCGCGGGACGCCGGGGTCCTGGTGATGGTCCACGCCGAGAACGGCGACGTGATCGCCAAGCTGCAGGAGCAGGCCCTGGCGCGCGGCGACGTCGAGCCCATCTGGCACGCGCGCACCCGGCCCGAGGGCGCCGAGGCGGAGGCGACCGCCCGGGCGATCCGGCTGGCCGAGATCGCCGACGCGCCCCTGGCGGTCGTGCACGTCACCTGCGCCGACGCGGCCGAGGAGATCCGGCGAGCGCACGTCCGCGGCCGCCCGGTCCACGGCGAGACCTGCCCCCAGTACCTCGTGCTGACCGTCGACGAGCTCGCCCGCGAGGACTTCGACGGCGCCAAGTTCGTCTGCTCGCCGCCGCTGCGCGACGCGCGCAACCACGACCCGCTGTGGCGCCGCGTGAGCAACGGCGACCTCGTGCTCGTCGGGTCGGACCACTGCGCCTTCGACTTCGCCGGGCAGAAGGAGATGGGGCGCGGCGACTTCACCAAGATCCCGAACGGGATGCCGGGCGTCGAGGAGCGGCCCGGGCTGCTCTGGACCCACGGCGTCCGCACGGGCCGCATCTCGGCTGAGACCTTCGTGGCGGCGCTGTCGACCAACCAGGCCCACGTGCACGGGCTGGCGCCCCGCAAGGGGATGATCGTGCCCGGGGCCGACGCCGACCTCGTGGTCTGGGACCCGGAGCTCGAGCTCACCATCACCCGGGCCAACCGCCACAACGCGAACGACTACACGCCCTACGAGGGCCAGCGGCTGGTGGGGAGCCCGGCCCGGGTCTACGTCCGCGGCGAGCTGGCCTTCCAGGACGGCGAGGTGGTCGCGCCGCCCGGCTCGGGGCGCTTCGTGCCGCGGGCGCGGCAGGCCTCGCCCCACGTGGTCGCGGCGTGACGCCGGTCGACGCGCCGGTCGTGCCCCGGCACCTGCGGGAGCTCGCCGACCTGACCGGCGACGCGGACGGCGCCCAGCGCGTGGCCTGGACCGACCGCTGGGTCACCGCGCGCGACTGGCTGCGGGCCCGGCTGGCGGAGATCCCCGGCGTCGAGGTCCACGCCGACGCGGCGGGGAACATCTGGGCGACGCTGCCCGGCAAGCGCGAGCGCAGCGTCGTCGTCGGCGGACACCTCGACTCGGTGCCAAACGGCGGCTGGCTCGACGGCGCCCTCAACGTCACGGCCGCCCTCGAGGTCCTGCGGGCGGTCGCCGCCGGCCCCCCGCCGGCCCTGACGCTGCGGCTGGTCGACTGGGCGGACGAGGAGGGCGCGCGCTTCGGCCGCAGCCTGATGGGCTCGAGCGCGTGCGCGGGGACGCTCGACCCGGAGCCGCTTCGCGGCCTGCGCGACCGCGACGGCGTCGCGCTGCCGGACGCCCTCGCCGCCCGGGGCGTGGAGCTCGACCGCATGCTCGAGGCCGGCGCCGAGCTGCGCGACGTCGCCGCCTACCTCGAGCTGCACATCGAGCAGGGCCCGGTCCTCGAGCGCATCGGTCGGCCGCTCGGCGTGGTGACGGGGATCTTCGGCCTCCAGCGGCACGTCGTCACCTTCCGCGGGGCTCACGCCCACGCGGGCTCCACGCCGATGGACATGCGCCGCGACGCCTTCCTCGCGGCCGCCCGCAGCGCGCCGGCCTTCCGCGAGACGGCGCTGCGGCGGCCCGAGACGCGCGCCACGATCGGGTCCGTCTCCGTCGCGCCCGGGATCGTCACGGCGTTCAACGGGCTCTGCGAGCTCACGCTCGACCAGCGGGCGCTCGATGCCGACGTGGTCGCCGAGATGGTGGCGGAGGCCCGCGAGGCGTCGCTGCGCATCGCGGCCGAGGAGGGCTGCGAGGTCGAGTGGGCGCCCCAGTTCGCCCAGGAGCCGGTGGCCTTCGACCCGCGGCTGGTGGAGAGCGCGGCCGAGGTCCTCGAGGACCTCACCGGCGAGCGGGCGCCGCTCCTGCCGAGCGGGCCGCTGCACGACGCCGCCGAGATGGCCCGCAGGGTGCCGGCGGTGATGCTCTTCGTGCGCAGCATCGGCGGCGTGAGCCACACGAAGGACGAGGACACCTCGATCGAGGACCTCGAGCTCTCGGTGCGGGCCCTCCACGACCTGACCCTCCGGACGATCGAGGCGCCATGGACTTCGGCCTGACCCTGCAGACCGACCCGCCCGCGAGGCGCCTGATCGAGCTGTTCAGGCGCGCCGAGGGGCTGGGCTTCACCCACGCGTGGACCTTCGACTCCCACATCCTGTGGCAGGAGCCGTACGTCATCCACTCCCAGATCCTGTCCTCGACCGAGCGCATCATGGTCGGGCCGCTGGTGACCAACCCCGCCACGCGCGACCCGAGCGTGACGGCGTCGGTGTTCGCGACGCTCAACGACATGTTCGGCAACCGCACGGTCTGCGCCATCGGGCGCGGCGACTCGGCCCTGAGGGTGCTCGGGCGGCGGCCGACGACGCTCGCCCAGACCGAGCGGGCGATCCACGAGATCCGGGAGCTGGCGGCGGGACGCGCGATCACGGGGCCGAACGGCGACGAGGTGCGCATCCCGTGGGTGCGCGACGGGCGCCTCGAGGTCTGGATGGCCGCCTACGGGCCGAAGGCGCTCGGGGTCGTGGGACGCTGCGCGGACGGCTTCGTGCTCCAGGTGGCCGACCCCGAGATCCTCAGGTGGACGCTCGCGAAGGTCCACGAGGCCGCCGCCGAGGCCGGCCGCAGCCCGGACGACATCACGGTGCTCGTCTGCGCCCCCGCCTACGTGGGCGACGACCGCGCCCACCAGCGCGACCAGTGCCGCTGGTTCGGCGGCATGGTCGGCAACCACGTGGCGGAGATCGTTGAGCGCTACGGCGCCCACAGCGAGGTCCCGGCCGCTCTGACCGACTACATCGAGGCCCGCAAGGGCTACGACTACTCGCACCACGGCCGGGCCGATAACCCCGACACGCTGTTCGTGCCCGACGCGATCGTCGACCGCTTCTGCGTGCTCGGCACGGCGGAGGAGCACGTCGCGAAGCTGCGGGAGCTCCGCGACGTGGGCATGCACCAGTTCGCGATCTACCTCATGCACGACGCGCCGGACGCCACCCTCGATGCGTACGGCGCCGACGTGATCCCGGCATTCCGCTAGCTCAGGCGCGCACCCCGCTCGCCGCCGGCAGGCCCATCTCGGCCGCCATGCCCTCGATGGCGCGCCCGAGGCGGGCCACGAGCTCCTCGAGGGTGGCGTCGTCGGCGGTCAGGATCGGCGCGACCTGCACGACGGCGTCGCCGCGGCCGTCCGGCCGGGCGATGAGCCGCTGCTCGGCCAGGTGGCGCGGCATGACCTCGCCGACGTAGCGCGCCTTCTCGGCGCCGACCAGGGGCGAGCCCTCCTCGTCGGCGACGATCTCCGCCGCCCAGAAGTACCCGTCGCCGCGCACGTCGCCGACGGCGGGGATCGCGAGCAGCGTCTCCATGAGCTCCTTCAGGAACGGCGTCCGGCTCCGGACCCGCTCCAAGACGCCCTCTCGCTCGTAGATCTCGATCGCCTTCAGCGCCACCGCCGCGCAGACCGGGTGGCCGCCGAAGGTCAGCCCGTGCATCAGCGTGCAGCCCGGCTCGCGCAGCACCTCCATGATCCGCTCGGAGAGCATGACCGCCCCCATCGGCACGTGGCCGGAGGTCAGCCCCTTGGCGAGGGTGATGACGTCGGGGACGCCGTCGTAGCGGGTCGCGCCGTAGTACTCCCCCAGGCGCCCGAAGCCGGAGATCACCTCGTCGGCGTGGAGCAGGAAGCCGTACCGGTCGGCCAGCTCGCGGAGGCCGGGCCAGTAGCCCGGCGGGGGCGTGTAGCAGCCGCCGGCGTTCTGGATCGGCTCCGCGGACAGCATGGCGATCGTCTCTGGGCCCTCCTCCTGGATCACGGCGTCGATCTCCGCCAGCAGGCGCGCGCAGAAGGCCGCGTCGTCGTCGCCGTCGGGCTGGCGGTAGCGGTTGGTGTTCGAGACGTGGCGCACCTCGAGCGCCGGCGGCCCGAAGGGCGCCTGGTAGCTCGGCAGCCCTGAGATCGCGAGCGCCCCGAGGTTGACGCCGTGGTAGGCGGTCGTCCGGGCGATCACCTTGCGCCGCTCCGGCTCGCCCTTCTGCACGAAGTGCTGGCGGGCGATCTTCCACGCCGACTCCACCGACTCGGAGCCGCCGCAGGTGAAGAAGGCGTGGGTGACGTCGCCGGGCGCCCGCGCCCCGAGCTCGGCGGCCAGCTCGATCGCGACCGGCGTCGCGGTCGACCAGTTCGTGGTGTAGGGGATCGTGCGGAGCTGCTGGGCCGCCGCCTCGGCGATCTCCTCGCCGTGGTCGTAGCCCAGCTGCATGCAGAAGAGCGAGGAGAGCGCGTCGAGGTGGCGCTCGCCGCGGCTGTCGATGACCTCGCAGCCCTCGCCGCGGACCCACACCGGCAGCTCGGCCAGGCCGGGCCCGAAGGCCCCGTTGCGCGCGAACTGCTGGACCAGGTGGTCGTGGGCGAGGAGCTGGAGCCGGTCGTGGCTGCTCATGCCCATCGCGACGTCACCACCTTGCGGCGCGTGAAGAAGGTGAAGGCGTCCCGGCCGGTGGAGTGCAGGTCGCCGACCATCGACTCCTTCCAGCCGGCGAAGGGGAACCACGCGACCGGCGCGGCGACCCCGATGTTCACGCCGAGCATCCCGGCCTCGATGCGCTGGCGGAACCGCTGCGCGGCGCCGCCCGA
>DATAGF010000198.1:0-12273 GCA_036257075.1 Miltoncostaeaceae bacterium | reverse complement strand
GGCTTGGTCATGTAGGCGAGCGTGCGCATGTTGTGCAGCCGGTCCGCGAGCTTGATCACCAGCACGCGGATGTCGCTCGACATGGAGACGATCAGCTTGCGGTAGTTCTCGGCCTGGTGCTCCTCCGAGCTGTCGAAGTGGATCTTCGACAGCTTGGTGACGCCGTCGACCAGCGACCCGACCTCGGCGCCGAAGGTGCGCTCGATGTCGTCGATGCTGGCGCTCGTGTCCTCGACGGTGTCGTGGAGCAGGGCGGCCGCCACGGCGGTGCCGTCGAGCCCCAGGCCCGCGCAGATGCGCGCGCACCCCAGCGGGTGCGTGATGAAGGGCTCGCCCGAGTTGCGCACCTGGGCGCGGTGGCGGTCCTCGGCGAACGCATAGGCGCGCCGGACGGCCTCCCGGTCGACGTCCGGGTGGTGCTCGGCCACCTCCCCGATCAGCTGCTCGAGCTCGGGATCGGCCGACTCGAGCGTGAGACCGAGGTCCGCGAGATCCTTCGCCATGAGCGGAGGATACCGCGACCGGCGGGCGTCCCCGCCGGCCGCGACCCCCAGGGCTCAGCTCGAGCCCGGCAGCGTCCCCCGCGCGGGCAGCAGCACGCCCGAGGCGAAGCTGTACGACTGGGTGCCGTACGCCTGCGCGCTCTTGCGCACGGTCGCCGTGAAGTATTGGGGCCCCCGCCCCACCGCGGCGAGGGCGATCACGCCGCCGCCGCCCGGCCGGTTAAGCAGGTTCCACTTGAAGCCGAGGACGCGGCCGACGGTCTGTTGGACGGCCGCCTTCCGGTTCACCAAGACGTTGAGGAAGACGCTCGCCGGCTGGACCCCGCCTCGCGGCGCGCCGCGCACGGCGATCAGCTGGACGGTGGTCGGGCCGGCCACGGCGGTGCCGAGCAGCTTGAATCCCACCCCCGGCTGCGAGCCGCCGCCCGAGCCGCCGCAGCTGGTGCCGAACAGGTCCTGGAGCACCGGCCCCGGCACCTGCGCGTCGCCGCAGAAGTTGTCGCCGAAGTCGAGCAGCGTCCACGTGCCGTCGGCGTTCTGGCGGAAGAGCAGGTCGACCGCCTTCCGCAGCCGGCCGGCCACCTTGCGCGGCGTGACGACGCCCGAGGCGTAGAGCGGGCTCGCCGACGCGGTCGAGGCCGTGATCTGGGTGACGAGGAAGGGGCGGCCCGGGATCTTCGAGAGCAGCGGCGAGCGCTGCACCGCGGCGAGGATCCCGTCGATCTCGGCCTGCGTGCTGGGCCGCGTCGCGGTGGCCGCGCTCGGCAGCAGCCCGCCGAGCAGGGCCGCGCCCGCGAGCGCCACGAGCCATCGGGCGAGGGGCTTCGGCATTCCGTCCTCCTGGTCGCGCCGCCGGGCGGTCCCGGCGGATCCGGGGAGCTATCCCACCCGGACGGTCCCTGGGTCGTCAAGGAGGCCGGGCCGTCGCCTCCCTCGGCCAATTGGCCGTCGACCGGTTGGCCAATTGGCCGCCGAGGCCCGAGGCCGGCCGCCGCGCCCCGAACAGGCGCGGGCGAGCCGGCCTCGACGGGCCCGCGAGGGCCCGTTCCCGTCCCTCGGCCAATTGGCACACGGTGACGTGGCCAAGTGGCACAACGCGCATCGGCCAATTGGCACACGGCGCATCGGCCAAGTGGCACTCCACGCGCCGGCCGGGTTGCGCGGCGGACCGCGGCTAGGTGCCGACGGGGACCCGGTCGCCCGGCCGAGGCTGGGCGAGCAGGTCGAGCGTGGGCGCCAGGGCGAGGAAGGCTCGCGCCTCCTCGAGCCGGGCGCGGCAGGCCCGGTAGAGCGGGGAGTCGTCGAGGTCGCGACGCTGGGGGTCGATGGACGCGCGGACGCCGTCGTCGCTCACCTCGACCAGACCGACCTCCCGCAGCACGCCCAGGGCGCGGGCCGCGACCCGGGGTGGGCGGCTGGCGGCGCCGTCGCCCAGGAGGGCGCGCTCGAGGCCGGGGCCCCACGGCAGGGCGCCGGCGCCGCGGAGGGCGCGCCAGACGGCGGTGACGGCGGGTCGAAGCTCCCACTCCTCCTCGGCCACGGCGAGGGCGAGGTCGACCTCGCCCTCGCTCCAGGCCAGGTGCAGCCAGCGGCCGGCGGCGCGGTGGGCCGCCCAGGCCGCCTCGGCCTGGGAGGCGGGCGGATCGACGAGCGCGAGGTGCATGCCCTCCGGCGGCTCGACCTCGGCCAGGCGGGCGTAGTCGATCATCACCATCGCCGGGACGCCGCGGGCACGGTCGAGGCGGGCGAGCATGGCGCCGGGCTCGCAGCGGGTCCCCGCGAGCACCGCGACCTCGGCGCCGAGGCGACCCGGCTCCAGCGCGGTGGCGAAGGCGGCGCGTCGGCGGGCGACGTCGGAGACCACGGCGACGACGCCGCGGTCGGCCCCCGCGAGAGCGGCCAGCACCGGCAGCGCGGCGCACTCACCGCGCCGGTCGCGCACCCCGGTCGGAGGCGCGGGCTCCCCCTCCGGCGCCGGCGCCGCCGCCAGGGGATCGTCGAGCATCGTCCGCAGGCGGCCGAGCGGCAGCCGGTCGGGGCAGGCGGCATCGCAGGGCTGGGGGCACTGGGCGGGCAGCGGGTCACGGGGCGCGAGCTCCTCCAGGGCCTCCACCGTCACGCGGGGCCCCACCAGGCCCTGCCAGCGCTCGACGTCGAGGGTGACGACGGCGTCGTGGCGCTCGTCGAGGTCGAGCGCCGACGCCCGCTCGCCCATGCGGAAGCCGACGGCCCGCGCGTGGGCCCCGCAGGAGCGGAGCCGGACCTGCAGGTGCTTGCCCTCGCCCACCCGCCCGGGCGACTCGAGCTCGGCGCCCGGGATCACGAGCCGGACGGGCGGGTTGCCGCGCCCGAAGGGCGCCAGGGCCTCGATCGCCTCGGCCGTCGCGAGGGTCAGGTCGCGGCCCCCGACCACGGCGTCGACGCGGCGGACGCGAGCCCGTGCGATGGCGGCGCGCGCGCCCTCGGCGGCCGCCAGCAGCTCGTCCCGGAAGCGCGCCACCGCCGAGGCCGGGAGCTCGAGCCCGACGGCGCCGGGGTGCCCGCCCCAGCGCGTGAGCGACCCCGAGGCCGCCGCGACGAGGGAGTGCAGGTCGACGCCCGGCATGCTGCGTCCCGACCCCTTGACCGCCTCGCCGTCCCGGGCCAGCACGATGGCCGGCCGCTCGAAGCGCTCGACCAGCCGCGAGGCGACGATGCCGACGACGCCCTCGTGCCAGCCGTCGCCCGCCACCACGATCGCCCCCGCGGCGCGGATCTCGTCCGGCTCGGCCGAGTGCTGCGCCACCGCCGCCTCGAGGATCTCCTGCTCCACCTCCCGCCGGCGGACGTTGAGCTCCCAGAGCTCGGCCGCGATCGGGTCGGCCGTCTCGCGGTCCGCGGCTAGGAGGAGCTCGAGCGCGCGGTCGGCGTGGGTCAGCCTCCCGGCGGCGTTGATACAGGGCGCGATCGTGAAGCCGAGCGCGTGGGCCGTCACGGTGCGCGGCTCCATTCCGGCCGCCGCGCAGAGCGCGGCGATCCCCGGCCGCGGCCGCTCCCTGATCGCCCGCAGCCCGCGCGCCACGCGGCGTCGGTTGTCGCCGGTCAGCGGGACCGCGTCCGCGACGGTCGCCAGGGCGACGAGATCGATCCCCTCGTCGGGATCGGGCGCGAGCGCGCCGTTGTCGAGCCGTGCCGCCAGGGCCCGCACCGCCATGTGCACCACCCCGACGGCGGCCGGCAGGTCTTCGGCAGGCCGGCCGAGGGCCGGGTTGGCGATGATCCCCGGTGGCCGCCGGCCGCCGGCGAGGTGGTGGTCGAGCACGATGGTCTCCATGCCGAGCTCGGCCGCGCGGGCCAGCGGCTCGACGGCCGAGGTGCCGCAGTCGACGCAGACCAGCAGGCGCGCCCCGCCCGCCGCGAGCCGCTCGACGGTCGAGCGGGCGACCCCGTAACCCTCCGCGAAGCGGCTCGGCAGGAAGGCCTCGACCCGCGCTCCGCGCCCTCGCAGGGCGCGTACCAGGACGGCGGTCGACGCGACGCCGTCGCAGTCGTAGTCGCCGTGGACCGCGATCGCCTCCCGGCGCCGCGCCGCCCGCGCCAGCCGCTCGGCCGCCTCGGCGATGCCCGCCAGGTCCTCGGGGGGCGCGAGCGGCCCGTCGGACGCCAGGAACTCGCGTGCGGCGGCGGGGTCGGCCAGCCCGCGGCGCACCAGCGCCCAGGCGACCGGCTCAGGCACCGCCAGCGCGTCGGCGAGCGCGGCCACCTGGGCGAAGGCGACCCTGGGCGCGCGCCAGCTCACCAGCGCCCCGAGCGGAAGATGCCCACGCAGAGCCACACCACCAGCACGATCGCGGCGATGAGCCCGGGCAGCGCAAGCAGCGAGAGGCCGGCGACGTCCGCGTAGTGGGCGTGGACCGCGATCACGGCGGAGGCGAGGAAGAGCGCCGCGGCGACGACGGAGAGGACGACCCGGTTGGCGGTCGCCACGAGCTTCTCGACCGCCTGGTCGAAGCCCTCGGGCTTGATGCGGATCTCGACGTCGCCGTCCTTGAACTCGTCGAGCAGCTCGGACACCTGGAAGGGGTAGTCGAGCATCGCCTCGGCGTAGCGCGTGAGGTCGGCGCGTACGCGCCCGGCGAGCCGGTCGGGGCGGTAGCGGTCGGCCACCAGCCGCACGGCGTAGGGCCGGGCGACCTCGAAGACGTCGAAGTCGGGCGAGATCTCGAGCGCGACCCCGGCGAGGGTCGCGACCGTCTTGTCGAGCATCACCCAGCGAGCGGGGAGGGTGACGCCGATCGCGTACACCGTCCCGAAGATCTCCCTCAGCACCTCGCGGATGTCGATGTCGCCGATGGCGATCGCCGAGTAGCGCTGCACGATGACGGCCAGCCGGTCGGCCAGCTCCTCCTCCTTGGCGCGCGGGAAGCGCACGCCCAGCGCACGCAGGCGCCGCGGCAGGCGCTCGGCGTCCTGGTCGATGATGTCGATCAGGAGCCGCACCAGCGCCTCGCGGTCGCGCTGGCTGAGCTGCTCGGTCATCCCGCAGTCGACCACGCTGATGCGATCCGGGTCGCGCACGAGGATGTTGGCCGGATGCGGGTCGGCGTGGAAGAAGCCGTGCACGAAGACCATGTGCATCCAGGTCTGGGTGATGCGGGTCGCGAGGGTCAGCCGGTCGGCGGCGGACCACTCGGCCAGGTCGAGCTGGCGCAGGCTGGTGCCCTCGACGCGCTCCATCGTCAGCACGCGGGCGGTCGTGTAGCGCCAGTAGATCCTCGGCACCGAGACGGTCTCGTCGCCGGCGAAGTTGCGCCGGAAGACCTCGGCGTTGCGGGCCTCGATGCCGTAGTCGAGCTCACGCCGGATGGTGCGGGCGAACTCGTCCACGGTCTCGACCAGGTCGATGAACTGCAGCCGCCGGATGCGCTCCCGGGCGACCTTGGCGGCCTGGTAGAGCAGCTGGATGTCGGCGGAGATCTGGCGCTCGGCGTCGGGGCGCTGGACCTTCACCACGACCTGCCGGCCCCCGGGCAGGCGGGCGGTGTGCACCTGGCCGATGGACGCGGCCGCGATGGGCTCCTCGTCGAACTCGGCGAAGACCTGCTCGATGGTCAGCCCGAGCTCGGCCTCCACGACGGCCCGGACGCGCTCGAACGGCTCGGGGCGCGCGTCGTCCTGGAGGCCGCGCAGCTCCTCGAGGATGTCCGGCGGGACGATGTCCGGGCGCGTCGACAGCAGCTGGCCGAACTTGACAAAGGTCGGCCCGAGCTCGTCGAGCATCTCGCGCACGCGGCGGCCGCGGCTCTTCCCCGCCGGCCCCTCCTCCAGTGGCTCCGGGGGGATGTCCTTCCGCCCGAAGGCGTAGCCGAAGCCGTGGCGGGCGGCGACCTGCGCGATCTCCCCGAGACGCGCAAGGTTCTGCCGCCGTTCGCCGCGCGCCATGCGGGCCAAGGTAGCAGCGGGGGCGGACGAGCCGGGCTCAGCCGACGAGGACGTCGCCGCCGCAAGAGCGGCCACGCCCGAGGAGGCTCATTGGCCTCCTCAGTCCGTGCCCGGTCCCCGCTCCAGGAGCGAGATGCGGTGCTCGAGCTCCATCAGGCGGAGCTGGACGTCCTCGAGCTCGGCATGGGTCACCAGGCCCAGCTCGCGGAGCACGCCCTGGAGGCCGCCCTCGAGCCGGCCGACCAGGCCGGCCGCGGGCGTCCCCTCTCCGCGGACGCGCGCCATCAGGCGCTCCACCACCTGCTTGCCCTCGTCGCTGCCCATCTGGCCCTTGCGGACCAGGTCGTTGACGGCCGCCTCGGCCCGCTCGCGCGTCAGCGCGGCGGCGCCGATGGACACGAGGACGGCCTGCTCCATGCTCTGGCGGACGGTGGTCATCTGCGCCTCCTCTTCTGGACCTGGCGGTGCCGTCGCTGGCGGTCTGGGCTGGGCCGCTCGCGGGCGCGCCGGGGCGCCTCCTCGTCGGCCGCGGGTACGGGGGCGGGCGCCCCCTCGTCCTCGCCGATCCCCTCGGCGGCGGGCTCGGGCTCGCGCTCATGCGCCCCATCGGGCTCGGCCTCGGCCCCCGCCACGGGCTCCGGCTCGGGCGCCTCCTCGGGCTCGGGCGCCTCCTCGGCCTCGGGCTCGCCGGCCTCGAGCTCGCGCGGACGCTCCTCCTCCTCCTCCTCCTCCTCCTCCTCGTCGTCGTCGCCGTAGACCGCCTCCACGACCTCCTCGTCCTCCTCCGGGGCCGGCGGGCGCCCCTCCTCCAGGCGCAGCTCGGCGTCGAGCGCCGCCTCGGCGCGGGCGAGCGCCTCGAGGTCGACGACGTCGGAGTCGGCGGCGACGGCCTTGGCGCGGCGCTCGGCCTTGACGGTCCGACGCCGCTGCTCGGGCTCGCGCTCCTTCCAGAGCGCCGCCAGCGGCGCGGCGATCGCGATCGACGAGAGACCGCCGGAGAGGATGCCGACGATCAGGGCGAAGGCGAAGTCCTTGAGCGTGTCCCCGCCGAAGAAGAACAGCGCGGTGAGCGGGATCAGCGTGGTGAGGGAGGTGATGATCGAGCGCGTCAGCGTCTCGTGCACCGAGGTGTTGACGATCTCCCGGTACGTCGACTTGCGCATGACCGACTGGTTCTCGCGTATGCGGTCGAAGACGATCACCACGTCGTAGAGCGAGTACCCGAGGATCGTCAGCAGCGCCGCCAGGGTGGCGCTGGTGAACTCGCGGCCGGTGATCGAGTAGATCGCGATGGCCAGCCAGACGTCGTGGATCACCGAGAGCAGCGCCGGCAGCGCGAGCTTGTACTCGAAGCGGATCGTCAGGTAGAGGACGATCACCGCGAAGCTGAGCAGGATCGCCCAGAGCGCGTTGCGGATGATCTGCTCGCCGAGCACCGGCCCGACGGTGTCGACCGTCTGGAAGTCGTCGCCCTCGAGCTGGAACTGGGCGTCGAGCGCCCGGCGCATCTCCTGCAGCTCCGGGGGCTGCAGGGTCTCGGTCTGGATCTGGAAGCCCTGGACGGCGGCGCCGTCGATCTGCTCGGTGGTGGCCTGGATCTTGGCGTCGGGCAGGCCGAGGTCCTGCATGACCGCCCGCACGCCGTCCTCGGTCGCGGGCCGCTGGAAGAGGGCCTCCACCCGGGTGCCGCTCTCGAAGTCGAGCCCCAGGTTGAGGCCGTTGGCCGCGATGAAGATGGTCCCGATGGCGAGCGGCACGAACGAGATCGCCATCCACAGCTTCCACTTGCCGACGAAGTCGAGCTTCCAGCGGATCTCGCGCTGGTTCAGGCCCATGTAGCGGTCGTCGCGCAGGAAGCGCGACTCGGCCAGCACGTTGAAGACCGCGCGCGTCGCGACCACGGCCGTGAACAGGGACAGCAGGACGCCGATCATCAGCGTGAAGGCGAAGCCCTTCACGCCCGCGCTCGCGAACAGGAACAGGATCGCCGCGGTCGCGAACGTCACGACGTTCGCGTCGATGATCGCGCTGAGGCCCTTCTTGTAGCCGGCGAGGATCGCCGCCCGCGGCGATTTCCCCGAGCGCGCCTCCTCCCGCACCCGTTCGAAGATGACGACGTTGGCGTCCGACGCGACGCCGATCGTGAGGATGATCCCCGCGATGCCCGGCAGGGTGAGGGTGATCGGCACGAGCACGACCACCGCGTAGAGCAGGACCGCGTAGACCACGAGCCCGAGCGCCGCGATCAGCCCCAGGAAGCGGTAGTAGCCGATCAGGAACAGGATCACGAGGACCAGGCCGATGATCCCGGCGATCAGCGCCTGGTCCAGCGACTCCTGGCCGAGGGTGGCCGAGACCTGCTTCTGGCTGATCACCTCGAGCTGGATCGGTAGGGCGCCCGAGTTGATCTGAGTCGCGAGGGTCTGCGCCTCGTCCTGGCTGAAGTCGCCCTCGATCTGGGCGCCGTTGCGGCCGTCGATCCCCGCCGGGTAGTCGTTGTAGTCGACGGTCGGGTTGGAGACGATCTTGCCGTCGAGGATGATGGCGAAGCGCTGGAGCTGGCCCTTGAGGTTGCCGTCCACCGCGAGCTGGCGCGTGAGGTCCTGGAACTTCTCGCGGCCGTCGCCGGTGAAGCTCATGGTCACGATCCAGCGGTTGCCGCCGATGCCCTGGGTCTCCAGGCGGGCGCTGGCCGAGCTGACGTCCTGGCCGGTCAGGCCGGGGTTGTTCTGGAAGACGTACCAGCGCTGCTCGGTGGAGGAGTCGCGGGTCTGGAAGCGCTGGCTCTCCTCGGAGGCCAGGAAGAGCCCCTTCGGGACCTTCACGACCTCCGCGGTGGGCGGGATGCGGTTGTTCGGGAAGGCCTCGCGCAGCGACACGAGGTCCGACTCGGGGCCCGCCAGGAGCTCCTTGCTCTGGCGGTCGAACGCGTAGTAGGTGGGGGCGCCGCGCGCCTCCTTCGGCGTGGTGCGCTCGGCGAGCTTCGCCGCCTCGTAGAGGCTCGCGGTCCCCTCCGGGTTGACGACGTTGGACTCGAAGGGGATGAACGTGAGCTGCGCCGGGTTGATCAGGTCGTTGACGACCTGGTCCGGGTCCTCCGCGCCCGGCAGCGCCACGACGATCTGGTCGTCGCCCTGGGTCTGGATCTCGGGCTCGGCGACGCCGAAGGCGTCGACGCGGTCGCGGATGATCTCCACCGAGCGGTCGATGGCCTCGGAGGTGACCTGGGCCTGCTCGGTCGGCTTGCCCTGCAGCACGACCTCGACGCCGCCCTGCAGGTCGAGGCCGAGCACGGTCGGGCGGAGCGCGATCGCGATCGCCGACGCGGCCACCAGGCCCATCACGATCCCGAGCAGGAGGACCGGGCGCCTCACGGGCGTCTCCTCCCGATGGTGCTAGGCAGCGTCGGCGTCGGCCGCCGCCGAGACGTCGGACCCCGGGCCATGGTCCGCGACCTTCCGCGCGATCGACGACTTGGCCACCCGGATGTCCGTGTCCTCCGCGACCTCGAGCAGCAGGGTCTCGCCGTCCTCGACCTGGGTGACGGTGCCGTAGATCCCCGACACGGTCACCACCTCGTCGCCCGGCCGCAGGTTGCTGAGGATCTCCTGGAGCTGCTTGCGGCGCTTCTGCTGCGGGCGGACCCCGACGAGGTAGATCAGCCCGATGAAGATCACGATGTAGATCGGCAGGAGCAGCGCCGACATTCGGGAGGGCACCTCAACTCGGGCGGCCGTCGGTCGCCGGATCTCGCGCGTCCGGCGCGGCCGAGGATAGCAAAGGGCCCGGCGCTTCCCGGGCCTGCGCGGTGGGCTCCGCGGACCCCGGAAGGGGGTCCGGGCCCGTGGTACCGTCAGCCGCCGTGACCGTCGCCGCCCGCCCGTCGCCGCTCGCGCGCGTGTGGGCCGCCAGGTGGCCCATCGGCGCCGAGCTGGTTCTGTTCCTCGCCCTCATGGTCGTCTACGAGTGGCTGCGGGATTTCGTGGCCGTCTCCGACCCGGTGACCCCGCTCGGCCACGCTCTCGACGTGATCGACGTCGAGAAGGCGCTGGGGCTGTTCGTCGAGCTCGACGTCCAGGACTGGGCCCACTCGGTGCCGGGCGGCGAGTTCGTCACGACCTGGCTCTACACGCTCGCCCACACCACGGGCTTCGTCGTGATGTTCCTCTGGATGTGGTTCCGCCGCAGGCGCTTCTACGCGGCCTTCCGGAACTGGTTCTGGATCACGAACGGCCTCGCCGTCGTCGGCTACTGGCTCTATCCGCTGGCGCCGCCGCGGCTGACGGACCTGGGCCTGGAGGACCCGACGAAGGCCAGCCTCGAGCTGGGCGGGGCACTCTCCTGGTTCCAGCCCTTCCGCAACGAGTTCGCCGCCATGCCGTCGATGCACTTCGGCTACACGCTCCTCTTCGCCCTGACCCTCGTGTGGATGCACCGCGGCTCGCCCTGGCGGTGGCTGGCCTTCCTGTGGCCGGCGGCGATGCTGTTCGTGATCATGGCGACGGCCAACCACTGGTGGCTGGACGCCGTCGGCGGCGGCGCTTGCGTCCTGCTCGCGCTCGCGATCGTCAACCCGCTCACCCGCTCCCTGCCCCAGCCCTGGAGGGCCGCCCCCGCATGAGGATCGCCATGGCCACCGAGTACGCCTACCCCGTCCTCGGCGGCATCCCCGAGCACGTGCACAACCTGAGCAAGGAGCTCGCCGCGCGCGGCCACGACGTGACCGTGCTCACCAGCAAGGCCCCCCTCGGCATGAAGGGCCGGGGGCGGGCGGTCGACGCCGAGAACCTCTCGCTCCACGGCTACCGTACGGTGCGGATCCCGATCTCCATGCCGATCGTCTCGAACGGCTCGGTCGCCCGCATCAGCGTCGGATTGCAGGCGAAGCACGCGATCGCGCGGGCGCTCGAGGGGATGGACGTCGTCCACGGCCAGGGGCTCGCCGTGCCCACGATCGTCCTGTGGTCGCTGCGGGTGTCCCCCGCCCCGGTCAACGTGGGCACCTTCCACACCTACTTCGATGGCGGCCACTGGGGCTACAAGTACTTCTTCGCCTACGTGCGCAGCACCATGGCCCGCACCGACCGCGTCATCGCCGTGTCGGACGCGTGCGTCACCGCGCTGCGGCCCTACTTCCCCGACCTCGACTTCAACGTCATCCCGAACGGCGTCGACACGACCCTCTACCGTCCCCTCGGCCCCGGCGAGGAGCGCCCGCCGGGCCCGCCGCGCATCCTCTTCGTGGGGCGCTTCGACACGCGGAACCGGCTCGACGTCCTCCTGCAGGCCGCGCGGATCCTGCAGGACCAGGGGCGCGACTTCCTCGTGCAGGTCGTCGGCGACGGCCCGATGAGGCCGGTCTACCACCGCCAGGCCAAGAGCCTCGGCGTCTCGGAGCGGATCGAGTGGCTCGGGCTGCTCGACAGGGAGCGCCCCCGCCTCTACCGGGAGGCCACCGTCTTCGCGGCGCCCTGCGTCCTCGCCTCGTTCGGCGTGGTGCTGCTCGAGGCGCTGGCGTCCGGGACCCCGGTCGTCTGCGCCGACAACATCGGCTACCGCCAGGTCATCCGCGACGGCGCCCCCGGCCGCTTCGTCCCGCCCGACGACGCCGCCGCCCTCGCGGCCGGCATCGCCGAGCAGCTCGACGACGCCGCCCTGCGCCGGGACTGGGGCGAGCGGGGCCGGGCCGCGGCGGTGGAGCGCTACTCCTGGCCGGAGATCGCGCGCCGGGTCGAGGCGCTCTACCTCGACGTGCTGGCGTCCAAGAACGGTCGCCCCGTCGACCGGCCGCCGGTGGGCCTCCGCTACAACCTGCGCCGCAACCCGATCGAGCTGGTGCGCAACGTGCCCGCGGCGCTGCGGGCGGGGTTCCCCCGCCAGGAGGACTAGCCCTTCGGGGGGATGCGAGGGACGGGAGGTTCTCGTAGCTTTACTGGCTCCGCCCCGGAGAGAGGCGATGCAGGGACGAATCCGCCAGGGCGCCTGGCCCGCCGCAGCGGCCGGGCTGATCGCCGCAGCCGCGCTGGTCAGCCCGTCCGTCGCGCGGGCCGCCGCCGTCCAGCACGTCGAGCCGCCCGCCGGGGCCGCGCTGGTCGAAGGCGTCGTCACGCTGCGGTGGAACCTCGACGTCACCTGGTGCGACCCGGGCAAGCCGGCGACGACGAGCGTCGAGGTCTGGCGCGACGGGCAGGTGGCCGTGGCGCCGGGGGCGCTGCCGGAGCCGCAGGGGAGCGGGCTCGACGCGGGCCTCTTCGCGGCGGCCGCCTCCGGCGCGGGCTTCCGCTTCTCCACCCAGGTCGTCGGGAGGCCGGACAGCTCACCCTCGCGCTACACGTGGAGGGCGCGGCTG
>DATAGF010000157.1:0-3452 GCA_036257075.1 Miltoncostaeaceae bacterium | reverse complement strand
TCTCGCCGCGCTTCGACACCCCGCCGCCGAGGATGACCAGGTCCGGCCAGATGAGCTGGTCGATGCGGTCGAGGTACTCGTTCAGCAGCGGCGCCCACTGCGCCCAGGAGTGGCCCTTGCGGTCGCGCGCGCCGGCCGACGCCCGCCGCTCGGCGTCCTTGCCGCGGATCTCGATGTGGCCGAGCTCGAGGTTGGGGACGAGCGCCCCGTCCACGAACAGCGCCGACCCGATCCCCGTGCCGAGGGTCAGCATCAGCACCACGCCCGAGACGCCCTTGCCGGCGCCGAACCGCATCTCGGCGAGTCCGGCGGCGTCGGCGTCGTTGAGGACGACGACGGGGCGGCCCACCGCCTCGGTGAAGGCCTCGACCGCGTTCACGCCGATCCAGCTCTTGTGGATGTTGGCCGCCGCCATGGCCGTGCCCCCGACGATCGGGCTCGGGAGGCCGACGCCCACCGGCCCCTCGTCTGGGCCGAGCTCCGCGATGAGCGCGGCGGTCGCCGAGACGACCGCCTCCGGCTTGGCAGGCTGGGGCGTGGGCACCCGTATCCGCTCGCTCTTGAGGACGCCACGGCGCGAGTCCACGACCGCGCCCTTGATCCCGCTGCCGCCGATATCGACCCCGATGAGCCCTCTCATGCCGCCTCGCTGTCGTAGGTGACCAGGGACAGGACGTCGTAGCCTCGCAGCCGCTCGCGGCCGGCAAGGAAGGTGAGCTCGACCACGAACGCCGCCCCCACGACGACGCCCCCGAGCCGCTCGACCAGGTTGCAGAGCGCCAGCGCCGTCCCGCCGGTGGCGAGCAGGTCATCGTGAACGATCACCTTCTGGCCGGGCCGGACGGCGTCGGCGTGCACCTCCAGCGCGTCCGTCCCGTACTCGAGCGTGTAGGCCTCGGCGACGGTCTCCCAGGGCAGCTTGCCCGGCTTGCGGGCCGCCGCCACCCCGACGCCGAGGGCCTGCGCGAGGGCGCCCCCGAGGATCAGCCCGCGCGCCTCCGGCGCGATCACCAGCTCGGGCTGGCGCTCCCTGGCCCAGGCCGCCATGCGGTCCACGCAGGCGGTGAGCCCGCCGGGGCTCTGGAACAGCGGCATCAGGTCGTAGAACACGATCCCCGGGTGGGGGTGATCGGGGACCCTGCGGATCGCGGCGTCGATGTCGAACGCCCTGGTCGTCACGCGTTGGCGATCTGGCGCAGGGACGAGATCAGCATCAGATGGCGCATGTGCGCGGCGAGGGCGGCCAGGCTCTCGAGGGCGTCGAGGGCCTCGCGCCGCCGCTCGGGGTTGCGCGAGCGCAGGCCCACCGACAGCAGCTGCTCCAGCAGGCCGGCCTCGCGCTCCGCGGCCACGCGGAAGATGCGCAGGTGGCGCGGCTCCACGCCGTAGGCGGCGAGCTCGAGGGCGGTCCGCACCACCTCGCGGTCGGTCTCGTCGAAGCCCTCGCCGCCGCGGCCGCCGATGAGCTGGAACTCCTCCAGGGCCCGCAGGAGGGAGACGTCGCAGCCGGTCGTGGCCAGGATCTCGTCGGGCGTGTAGCGGCGCGTCGGCGCGGGCTCGGCGAGCTGGGCCCGCTTCAGCTGCTTGGCCTGGTTGGCGACGCTGAAGGCGCCGGTCGTGGACGACTCCAGCTCCTGGCGGATCACCCGCAGGGGCAGGAACTCGTCGCGCTGCAGGCGCAGGATGGTGCGAAGGCGCTCGACCTCCAGGGGCGAGTAGAGCCGGTACCCGCCCGGCGTCCGCTTCGGCGTGATCAGCTTCTGGTCCTCGAGGTAGCGGATCTTCGAGATCGAGATCGAGGGGAAGTCGGCCTTCAGCAGGTCGCAGACCGCCCCGATCGTCAGCGCCCCGTCGGACCGGCCGCCGCCGGTCGGCTCGTCGTCGGGGATGAGGCGCGGCTCGGTCATCCCGCCAGGTAGGTCAGGCGGAACTTGCCGATCTGCAGCTCGTCGCCGTCCTCGAGGAGCTCGTCGCTCTCGATCCGGCGCCGGTTGACGTAGGTGCCGTTGAGGCTGCCGAGGTCGCGCAGGGAGGTGCCCTCGTCCCTCCGGAGGATCACGGCGTGGTTGCGCGACACGGTGACGTCGTCGAGGAACACGTCCGAGGTCGGCTCGCGGCCGATCGTCACCGCGTCCCTGTCGAGTGAGAAGATCGCCCCAGGGGGACCGCCGGAGCGGACCGCCAGGGTGGGGCCGTCGATCGCCGGGCCCTGCCAGGCGCCGGTCTCGACCTCCTCGTCGCTGATCGCCAGCGGCCCGGTGATCTCGCCCGTGCCCTGGTTCTCGGCGATCAGGAGCGCGCCGCAGCGGCCGCAGTACTTGTGGGCATCGCTGTTGTGGAACCCGCATTCGGGGCAGTACATCCCGACTCCCCCCTCCGCTCGCCGGACCCGGCGCTACTCGCCCTCGAGGCGGTCGAGGTCCGGAAGGCGCCCCGCGAGGATCTTGCTGAGCGCGTCCACGTCCACCACCGACAGCTCGCCCTCGTCGCGGCCGCGAAGGCGGCCGATCAGCTCGCTCTTGGCGAGCTCGATGCGGCCGTGCAGGACGCGCCGCGCCCTGGAGACCTCGCGCTCCTCCTCGGTGAGCTCGCGGATCAGCTCCTTGAGCTCCGCGTCGCTGAGCGTGCTGAGGTCCGGCTGGGCGTCCATCGGTGCTCCTCGTGCGCCTACGGGTCCAGCATAGCGGCCCCGCGGCAACCCTCAGGGGCGGGTCGAGGCCGTTCGCCCCGCCCGCAGGGCCATCGCGGCTTCCCTCGAGTAGTTCAGGAGGGTCGCGACGGCCAGCGCGACCGAGACCCAGAAGAGGACGTCGACCCAGGCCTGGTCGAGCAGGATCGCTCCCCCGGTGGCCACCATGGTCAGGGCCGAGGAGACCTTCCCCGCCATGTCCACGCGCATCTCGATGCCGCGCCGCATGAGCCAGGCGTAGGCCGCGACGACGAACACCTCCCGGAACATGAGGATCGCCGGGCCCACCGGGTTGAGGCGGTCGAGGAGGATCACCCCCACCAGGCCCACCAGCACCAGCAGGCGGTCGGCCAGCGGGTCGGCGATGCGGCCGAAGCGGCTCTCCGCGCCCAGGCGGCGGGCCAGGATGCCGTCGAGGAAGTCGGTCGCGCCCACGACGCCGAAGATGACCGCCGCCGGCACCGAGGTGGGGCCCTCTGCGCGGGCGAGCACGACCAGCAGGACCGGGAGGGCGGCCAGGCGGGCGAACGTGAGGGCGTTGGGCAGCCACGCCAGGCGGGATCGCTGCACCGCGACATTCTCGGGGACGTGCCGCGACGACGCCCGCCCACCCGCCGCCCGCGTCCGGGCGCGTAGGCTGGGAGGGCGCCCGCGCGGGGCTGTCAATCCACACCAGGAGGTCGACCATGCCCGGCACCCCAGGACGGCTCTCCCCCGATCGATTCGGCTTCTCGATGCCGGTCACCGACCCGCCCTTCGACCG
>DATAGF010000146.1:0-12775 GCA_036257075.1 Miltoncostaeaceae bacterium | reverse complement strand
AACGACGCCAGCGAGATCGAATATGCCAGCCCCTTGAAGGCGATCAGGGCGAAGAGCGCGCCGACGGACCATCCACCCGCGTCGGCGACGAGGCCGGGAAGGCTTTCCTGACCCGAGAAGAGCACCTCGTCGACGCCTCGGTCGGTTATCTCCGAGAAGGCGATCGCGAGCCCCGCGACCGCCAGCCCGGCCGCCACGGTCAGGACGTAGGGGCGGGCCGCCACGATCGGATGGAGTCGCCTTGCGACCGCGAAAATCGCGACGGCCCCGAGCGCGATCGCCGCCGCCAGCGGGATGGTCCACAGGAAGTCGCCGATGCTCGGGCGAGCGAAGTCGGGCAGCTGCAGCGGGTTGATCGAGTAGGCGCTCGTGCTGAGGCCGGTCCAGGATCCGAGTCCGATATAGACGAGCGAGCCGACCCCCGCCGCCAGCAGCCCCGGCAGCAAGAGCAGGGCCGCCCGCGAGCGGCCCAGGCCGGCGATCTCGAGGATCAGCACCGCTGCAACCACGGGGGAGCCGAAGAGCAGGGAGATCGCCGCGAAGCTGCCGGCGGCGGCGACGATCGTCATCGCCTCCGGCGGCAGGTCCCGCGGCAGCAGCGCCACGAGCCAGATGGCGAGGCCGCCGCCGATCGCGATCAGGGGCGCCTCCGGCCCCAGCACCGCCCCGAGGCCCAACCCCGCCAGCGCGGCCAGGGCGACGCCGGGCACGTCGACCGGCGCCGTCGCGCCGGCGGAGATGCCGTTCGCGGGGACGTGCCCGCCGTTGCCCGGTAGGCGCACAATCGCCAGCGCCGTGATCGCGCCGGCCACGGCCAGGACCGGCAGGGGCCACCAGACCGGCGCCCCGTCGAACCCGAGGGCGTCCGGGAGGTCGTCGTAGACCCAGACCTGCAGGTAATGGACGAGCTCGAGGAAGGCCCAGCCCACCACCGACACGATCGCGCCGACGACCGCCGCGACGAGGAGCAGGCCCAGGAAGGCGCG
The DNA here is from genome assembly GCA_036257075.1 of Miltoncostaeaceae bacterium. GTDB lineage: Bacteria > Actinomycetota > Thermoleophilia > Miltoncostaeales > Miltoncostaeaceae > DATAGF01. The sequence continues at coordinate 11,789 of DATAGF010000146.1, read as the reverse complement.
GCTCCTGAGGACCGCTTGGGCGTCGGTGCTCAGGTCAGGTAGAAGTAGAGCGCGTAGAGGAGCTCGACGGCCGGGCTCGAGGTGTGGACCGTCACGTCGGACGGCACGGTCAGCAGGGCGTCGGAGTAGTTGAAGATGATCTTCACGCCGGCCGCCACGAGGTCGTCGGCCACGGCCTGCGCGGCCTCGCCGGGGACCGCGAGCACGCCGACCATGACGCCGTCGTCCGCGACGACCGAGGCCAGCTCGTCGTAGTGGCGCACCGTGAGGTCGCCCAGCCGCACGCCGACGCGGCTCGGGTCGACGTCGAAGATCGCCGAGATGCGGAAGCCGTGGTCGGCGAAGACGCCCGAGGTGGCGATCGCCTGGCCGAGGTTGCCCGCGCCGAAGAGGGCGATGTTGTGCTGCCCGGAGGTGCGCAGGATCTTCCTGATCTGCTCGATCAGCGAGTCGATGTCGTAGCCCACCCCCCGCTTGCCGAACTTGCCGAACCCGGAGAGGTCGCGCCGGATCTGCGTCGGGTTGACGTTCGTGTACTCCGAGATGGCCTGCGAGGAGATGCTGCTCTTGCCCATCTTCTTGGCCTGGGTGAGCACCTGGAGGTAGCGCGAGAGCCGCGCCGCGACGCCCAGGGTGAGCCGATCAGTGGCCATCGCCCGCCCGCTCCTCGCCCGCACTTTGTGACATCTTGCATCAAGTTACGGCCGCGACGCGGACGCCGCAAGTGGCGAGCGGCACGAAGTTTGCGTAAGCCGCTCAGGCCGCCGCGAGCAGCCGGGCGCGGTCGAGCTTGCCCGAGGCGTGCCGCGGGAGCGCGTCAGTGAGCACGACGTGCCGGGGCGCCAGGGCGGGCGCGAGCCGGCGGGCGACGTGGCGGCGAAGGTCGCTCGCGAGGCGCCCCCCCGGAGCCGCGCCGGCGGCCGGGACCACGAACGCCGCGGGGCGCACGAGCCCCCCGGCTTGAGGCGTCCCGACGACGGCGGCCTCGGCGACGCGCGGGTCCTCGGCCAGCGCGCGCTCGATGTCGGCCGGGCTCACCAGGTGCCCGTCCACCTTGAAGAGCTCGTCCGCGCGCCCGAGGTGGTGGAGCGCGCCTGCGCGGCACACGACCACGTCCTCGCTGCGGAGCCACGGCCCCATGCGCAGCCGGCGTGTGAGATCGTCGCGGCGCCAGTAGCCCGCGGCCGCCGCCGGCGTCCGCACCCACATGATCCCGGGCGCCCCCGGCGGGAGCGGGCCGCCCGCGCCGTCGGCGACCCGCACGTCCACCCCGGGGGTCACGCGGGCGAAGCCGGGCGCGCCCGCGCGGCTGGCGAGGACGATGTCGCCGCACTCCGACGAGCCCAGGCCGTCCACGAGCGGCGGCCCGCCCGCGGCGGCGAGCCGCGCCCCCGCGCCCGCCGCGAGCCGGTCCCCGGACGAGACGCCCAGGCGCACCGACGCGAGGCGCGCGGCCTCGCGGGGCCGGCGCTCGAGCACGGCGGCGATGCCGAGCCAGATCGTGGGCACCGCGGCGAGGATGGTGACCCCCTGTGCCTCGGCGACGGCCAGGGCGCGGCGCGGCGAGGGCCCCTCCGGCGACAGGACGACGGCGGCGCCGGCGGCCAGCGGCCGCATCAGGCCGATGAAGAAGCCGAGGGCGCTGCACGTGCGGGCGGCGGCGTGGCAGCGGTCGCCGGGGCCCGCCGAGGCGAGGTCGCGCAGGAAGCTGGGCGCCTCCGCGCCGAGCGCGCCGTGCCGGTGGGCCACCCCCTTGGGCCGTCCGGTCGTGCCCGAGGTGTAGACGAGGCAGGCGATCTCGTCGGCGCCGGCCTCGGCGACCGGCTCCGGCGGGCCGTCCAGGGCGCCGGTCACCACGGCCGCCGGCGCGCAGTCGGCGAGCACGGCCCCCAGCCGCTCCGGCGGGGTGGCCGGATCGAGCGGCACCGCGATCGCGCCGAGGCGCACCGCGCCGAGCAGGGCCTGCACCGCGCGGCGGCCATCCGGCACGAGCACCGCCACGCGGTCCCCCCGACCCACTCCGCGCTCGCGTAGCGCCCCGGCAGCGCGCGCGGAGGCGTCCGAGAGCTCGCCGAAGGTCCAGCTGCCGCCGTCGTCGATGACCGCCGGCGCCTCGCCCCGGCCGAGCCGGCGGTGCCGCTCAACCAGCGCATGGACGATGTTGGCCACGCCGCGATCGTCGGTCCCCCGCCCCGCGCCGGGCCAGCCACCCTAGGGCTCGATCGGCCACACCCTCGGCGGGGCGTGTCAGCCGAGGCTGAAGGGCCCGCTCTCGCGCCGCAGGACGGCGCCGTCCGGGCCCCTGGCGGTGACCCGGACGCGGTAGGTGCCGGGCGCCACGTCGAGCCCGGACGCCAGCCGACGGGCCACCAGGAAGCGGTAGGTGCCGGCCGGCCACGCCCAGGCCTGCTTGGTCCCGGCCACCGGCTGGACCGCGCCGCTCCCGTCCGACACCAGCTCCAGGCGCAGGCCGTGGAGGCGGACGCTCCGGACCCGGCCGTCCTCGCGGCGCAGCATCCCGACCCGCACGAGCACCTCGGCGAGCCCCGAGTCGGCCCGGATCTGCGGGTTCGAGAGGGCGTCGGCGGGGGTCCGCGCGGGCCGCGCCGGCAGCAGCGGGGCGCGGGCGGCGATCTCGCCCCCGGCGGCCGGCCGCACCACCAGGGTGCCCAGCGCGTCCGGATCCGGCAGCCGCACCGTCAGCTCGGCCCTCCCGCCCGCGCGCAGCCTGGCAGCGCCGCCGCCGAGCGGCGCCTCCCCGGCCCCGGTTCTCAGGGACACCGCGTACCGACCGGGGCGGCCGCTGAGGTCCGCGAGGACGACGCGCGCGACGGCGCCGTCGCCCGCCGGCCGGCCGGCCACGATGGGTGGGTCGATGCGCAGGGCGGGATCGCCGGGCGGCTGGAGGACGCCGGCGCCCTGGCGCCGGGCGGAGACGCCGTGGAGCGGCGCCGCCGCCTGCACGAGCAGCGAGTGCACCGCCCGCGGGCCGAGCTCCGGGCGGTCGATGCGGAGCCGCAGGGCCCGCGCCGCGACCTCGGCGGCGGCGGCGCTGGTGCCCGTCAGGGCGGCCTCGCGCGGCGCGCCGTCCGGGCCGCGGCCGGGCCAGGCCGCCTCGCGGGCCACGGCGGGGGCGACGAGGTCCGGCTTCTGGCGCCCGTCGGCCGTCGGCCCCCAGGAGGAGAACGACGCGATCCCCCGCGGCGCCTCGGAGACCGCCCCCGCTCGGAGGGCCACGGTCAGGCCCTGGCGGTCGGCGGCGAGGCCGGCGAGCGCCTGGCCCTGCTGCGAGCCCATCCCGACGACGGGGATCGGGAGGCCCCCGTCGGGCACCGCAGGGAAGCCCGGCGGGCCGGCCACGTCCCAGACCGCGAGGGCCGCGGCGCCCGCGGCCGCCGCCTGGGCCGCCTTCTCGGCGATCGTCCCGCCGCCGCGGGCGGCCACGGCGAGGGCGCCGGTGACGAGGCTCGCCCCGTCGGGGCCGCGGTACTGCTCCGGCGAGTCGCCGGTCGCCAGCCCGTCGGGGGCGCGCAGGAGCACGACCGGCAGGGCGGCGCCGTCGGGATCGGGCCCCATGAGCGGCAGGGGGCCGAGCCGCGCCGACGCCGGCCCCAGGATCGCCTCGAGGTCGGCCGTGCGCGGGGACAGGGGCGCCGACAGGCCACCGACGGCGATCGCCGTCGGAGCCGCCGCGGCCCCGCCGACCGCCCCCGGCCGCGCGTAGGTGGGGCCGTCGTTGCCGGCAGGCGCGACCACGGTGGAGCCGACCCGGTCGGCGGCCACGAGCGCGCGCGCGACCGGGTCCACCCCGCCGCCGTCGAAGCCGCCCGCCAGGCCCATGAGGATGACCTGGGCCGCGTCGCGGGGGTCGCCGTCGCCGTTCGGGTCGACGGCCCGCTCCAGCGCCGCGAGCACCCGGTCGGTGCGCGCCAGCGGCCGCAGGCGCCCCCCGGCCGCCTCGCGGGCGACGACCCGGTAGACGAGCAGGCGCGGGGCCCGCGCGGCGGGCAGGTCCGCGAGCGCCGGCGAGCGGAGGACGAGGCTGGCCATCTGGGTGCCGTGCGCCTCGGCCGCCGGGTCGCCGGGGTCGGCCGAGGGGTCGCCGTCGCGGTCGATGAGGTCCTCCCCCCCGATCACGGGGAAGGTCGGCCCGATCCCCCCGCCCAGCCACGGGTGCGAGGCGTCGATGCCGGCGTCGATCAGGGCGATGTGCGCCGGCGTGGCCGCGCCGGCCGCGCGCCGCGCCCGGGCCCTCGCCGCCGGCAGGGGCGCCGGCGCCGCGGCCGGGCCCGCCTGGGCGGGGGCGAGGAACGCGACGGGGGCGACGGCCGCGACCTCGGGCAACCCCGCCAGCGACTCCAGCCGCCCCGAGGGCAGGCGCACGCCGATCGCGTTCACCAGGACCCGGGCGCGGAAGGTCACGGTGGCGCCGAGGCTGGCCAGCACCGGCGCGAGCGCGTCCTGGCCCTCGGTCACCGCGCGCGCCGCCGCGGCCCGCCCCTCGGCGTCGGCCGCCGCGGCGGGCGGGTCGCGCAGCAGGAGGATGACCGACTCGGTGTCGCCGGGGGTCGGCAGCTGGGGGGCGCGCCGGGCCTCGAGCGTGTCGCGCCAGCCGGCGGCGGCGTCGAGGGCGGCCGATCGGACGGCGGCCGCGTCCGCGGCGGGCGCGGCCGGGGCGGCCCCCGGCGCGGTCTGGGCGGGCGCGGCCGCGGGGGCCGCGGCGAGGAGGGCCGCGACGCCGAGCGCCAGGGGCGGGCGGCGGCGGCGCGGGCGGCGGCTCACGCGGCGATCCCCCCGGGCGGGGCCGTCGCGACGGCGTCGAGGGAGAGGTAGTCGGGCCACGGGATCGGATCGGCGAACTGTGCGGCCGCCCCGATCATGGCGGCGTTGTCCGTGCAGAGCGCCCGGTCCGGGACCGCCACCCGCAGCCCTTCCCGGGACGCCGCCTCGTCGACGAGCTCGCGCAGCCGCCCGTTCGCCGCCACGCCTCCGCCCAGCGCGACCGCCGGGACGCCCTCGGCCACGGCGGCGCTGACGAGCCGGTCTGCCAGCGGGCGGACGACGGCCTCCTGGTAGGAGGCGGCGAGGTCGGCCCGCTCGCGCTCGCCGAGCCGGCCGGCGTCGCGCACGGCATAGAGCAGGGCGGTCTTCACCCCGGCGAACGAGAAGTCCCGGGCCCCCCGGCCCTCCAGCCCGACCGGGAACCGGTGCGCCGTGCGGTCGCCCTCCCGCGCCAGGCGCTCGAGCGCCGGCCCCCCGGGGTAGCCCAGCCCGAGCAGGCGGGCGCCCTTGTCGATGGCCTCGCCGGCGGCGTCGTCGATCGTCTGGCCGAGCAGCAGCGGCCGGGCGTAGTCGGTCACCAGGTCGAGTCGCGTGTGCCCCCCCGAGGCGATGAGGCTCACGAAGGGCGGGTCGAGCGCGACCGGCTCGAGCCAGACCGCCGCGATGTGGCCGTGGAGGTGGTCGACCATGGCCAGCGGCAGCCCCGCCGCGTAGGCCAGCGCCTTCGCCGTCGACACGCCCACCAGCAGGGCGCCGATGAGGCCGGGGCGCTGGGTCACGGCCACGGTCCCCACGTCGTCGAGCGACAGGCCGGCCTCGTCGAGGGCGCGATCGACCACCGCGTTGACCGTGCCCAGGTGGTGGCGGGCCGCGACCTCGGGCACGACGCCGCCGTAGGGCGCGTGCAGGTCGGCCTGAGAGGCGACGACGCTGGAGGCGATCTCGCGCCCGGCGACGACCGCGGCCGCGGTCTCGTCGCAGGAGGTCTCGATGGCGAGGATCGGGCCCACGGTCAGTCCACTCCCTCCGGGCCCCCGCCGCGCCACATGATGATCGCATCCTCGCCGTTGTCCGAGTAGTACCCCGGCCGGATGCCGTGCTCGAGGAAGCCCTTGCGCCGGTAGAGGCGGATCGCCGCCTCGTTGGAGACCCGCACCTCCAGGGTGAAGCCCAGGTGGGCCTTCCTGGCCGCCCGCTCGAACAGCTCGTCGAGCATGCGGCCGCCGAGGCCGCGGCCCCGCTGCGCCTCGCGCACGCAGAGGTTCAGGATGTGCCAGACGTCGGCGTAGCGGGACACCATGACGTAGGCGAGCACGTCGCCCCCCTGGTCCGCAACCAGATCGAGCGTGCCCGGGCGGCCGAGCTCGGACATGAACATCGCCCGCGTCCACGGCGTGGCCGAGGTGGCGTTCTCGATCGCCACCACCTGGGGCACGTCGCGCGGGCGCATCTCGCGGATCTTGATGGCCGCAGGCGCGGCGGCCCGCTTGCTCCGGGCCATCCTCATCCCTGCCCGTCCGCGGCCGCGCCCGCCGACGCGAGCCGGTTGACCTCGGCGTCGGGAAGGCGCGCGTAGACGGGCCGCGCGGGCAGCCCCGCCCCGGCGGCGACGCGGCGCGCCAGGGCCGCCGCCCGGACGCGGTGGGCGACGGCCCCCTCGGGAACGCGCCGCAGCCCCGGGCCCTCGAGCTCGTCCCCGCCCGCCTCGACCCCCTCGCCCCCGAGCCAGGCCTCCTCGCCGAGGCCCGACAGGATCCGGGCCAGCTCGGCCGGCGGGAGCGCCGAGGGCTCGAGCAGCTCCTCGAGCCCGTCGCCGGACCGGCTGCGGTAGGCGGCCGCGAAGAGCTCGCGGCGGCGCGCGTCGAGGACCGGCACCAGGACGGCCCCCGCAGGCGCGACCTCGGCAAGGCCGAGGGCCAGCGCCTCCAGCGTCGAGGCGCCGTTCACCGGCACCCGGAGGGCCTGACCGAGGCCGAGGGCGGTCGCGATGCCGATCCGCAGGCCCGTGAAGCCGCCCGGCCCCACCCCGACGACGATCCCGTCGATCTCGCGCACCGACGTCCCGGCGGCCGACAGCAGGCCGTGGGCCGCCTCGAGCACGCGCCGGCCGGAGCCCGGCTCGGCGCCGAGCCACAGCTCCGCGATCGGCCGGTCATCCCGTACGAGGGCCAGGCTCGGGCTCGCGGTGGCGGTGTCGAGCGCGAAGGTCGGCAATCAGGCGGACCAGCTCGGAGCGGGTATCGGGCTCGCGGGCGTCGAAGAGTACCAGCCTCCGGTCGCCGCCCAGATGGCGCAGCTCCAGCTCCAGGCGCGCCTCGGGCAGCGACCCCAGGAGGGCGTCGGGCCACTCCACGAGGCCGATCGCGTCCTCGAGGACGGCCGTCAGGAGCTCGGCCTCCTCGGCGTCGGGCTCGCCCAGCCGGTAGGCGTCGAGGTGGGCGATCGGGACGTCGCCCTCGTAGCGCTGGGCGACCGTGAAGGTCGGGCTGGTGACCGGGCCGGCGACCCCTCGGGCGCGCGCCACCGCGCGGACGAGGGTCGTCTTGCCGGCGCCGAGCTCGCCGCGCAGGAGGACCAGGTCGCCCGGGGCCAGCAGCCCCGCGAGCGCGGCGCCGAGCGCCTCGGTGTCGCCGGGGCCCCCGCTCTCCCAGCTGAGCCGATCGCCGCTCAGAAGAGGCCGAGCTGCTCGCCCGTCGGCTCCGGTACCGGGCCGGGCGCGGCGGCCGCCGCCCCGACGGCGACGGGCTCGGGCACCTGCGGCGCCGGGGCGCCCGGCCCCGAGGCGACCAGGGCCGGGATGCGGGCGAAGTCCGCCTCGAGGGTGGTCAGCATGGCCCTCGTGTAGAGCGCGGCGGCGGGGTGGAAGAGCGGGTAGAGCAGGACCGGCTCGCCGGCGATCACGAGCGGGAGCTCGTGGCCGTGGACGCGCGAGATGCCATCGGGGCGGCCGGACAGCAGCTTGGTCGCGAAGTTCCCGAGCGTGCAGACGAGCGTCGGGCGGATGAGCGAGATCTGCCGGAACAGGTGGGGCTCGCAGGAGGAGATCTCGCCCGGGAGCGGGTCGCGGTTGCCCGGGGGGCGGCACTTGAGCACGTTGGCGATGAAGACCTCGTCGCGGGACATGCCGATGCCCTCGATGAGCGAGGTCAGCAGCTGGCCGGCCTGCCCGACGAACGGGATGCCCTGCCGGTCCTCGTGGTAGCCGGGAGCCTCGCCGACGAACATGAGGTCGGCGTCGGGGCTGCCGCTTCCCACGACCACCTGGGTGCGCCCCTCGCTGAGGGGGCAGCGGGTGCAGACCGACACCTCGTCACGGTGGTACGCCTCGAGCTGGGCCAGCCGCCCCTCGCGCTCTGACATCGTGTCGCAGGCTAGCCCACCGCTCGGCCGGAATGGTCCCCTGGTGCGGCGCCTCGGCCGCCGGTAACATCCCCGTCGCCCTGAGCGTGACGCCCGGCATCCCGATCGGCGGGAGCAGGAGCAAGCGCGGGAGGGAGGCTCGCCGTGAACATCGTGCGCACGGTCGGCGACCTGCGCCGTGCCGTCGCCGCGCTCCGCGCCGACGGACGACCAGTCGCAGTCGTTCCCACGATGGGCGCGCTGCACGCCGGCCACCTCTCCCTCCTCGACGTGGCCGGGCGAGACGGGCACGCCGTCGTGATGACCCTGTTCGTCAACCCGACCCAGTTCGGCGACGGCGAGGACCTCTCCCGCTACCCGCGGGACGAGGCGCGCGACGTCGCGCTGGCCGCCGAGCGCGGGGCGGCCCTGGTCTTCGCGCCGGGCCACGACGAGGTCTACCCGGCCGGGTTCGCCACGACGGTGACGGTCGCAGGCCCGAGCCGCGGCCTGGAGGGCGCGGCGCGCCCGGGCCACTTCGACGGCGTGGCCACGGTGGTCGCCAAGCTTCTCCTCGCGCTCCGCCCCGACCGCGCCGTGTTCGGCCAGAAGGACGCGCAGCAGGTCGCCGTGGTGCGCCGGATGCTGCGCGACCTGCACCTGGACGACGTCGAGCTCGTCGTCGGCCCCACGGTGCGCGAGCCGGACGGCCTGGCGATGAGCAGCCGCAACGCCTATCTGGGCCCCGAGGACCGGGCCGCCGCGGCGGCTCTCCACCGCGGCCTCTCTGCGGCGGCGGCCCGCGTCGCCGTCGGCGAGCGCGACGCCGCGGCCGCCGAGGCGGCCGCGCGCGCGGTGATCGGGGCCGAGCCGCGCGTCGCCCTGGAGTACGTCCGCGCGGTCGACCCCGAGACGTTCGCGCCGCTCACGACGCTCGAAGGACCCGCCCTCCTCGCCGTCGCGGCCCGCGTCGGGCCCGCGCGGCTGATCGACAACGTCCCCCTCCTCCCCGTCGCGCCCGGACGGGCGGACGGGACGCCGAGCACCCGCCCGGTCGAGACGCCGGCCCCGCCGGCCCTCGACACCGCCTTCCCCATCCCGGAGCGATGACCATGAGCGCCCTCTCCGCCGACGACCTGCGCGCCCGCAAGGGCGCCCGCCGGATCGCGATGCTGACCGCCTACGACTATCCGACCGCCCTCGCCCTCGACCGCAGCGGCCTCGATCTGATCCTCGTGGGCGACAGCCTGGGCGAGGTCGAGCTCGGCTACGACACGACCCGCGCCGTGAGCCTCGCGATGATGGTCCACCACGTGCGCGCGGTCCGGAACGGCGTCGCGCTGACCCACGTCGTCGGCGACATGCCGGCCGGCACCTACCGCACCCCCGAGGAGGCGGTGGACACCGCGCGGGCCCTGATGGAGGCGGGCGCCGACTCGGTCAAGCTGGAGGGCGGGCTGATCCCCCAGGTCGCCGCGATCGTCGCGGCCGGGATCCCCGTGATGGGCCACGTCGGGCTGCTGCCCCAGACGGCCGAGGCGTACCGGCGCCAGGGGACCACCCCCGAGGAGGCCGACCGCATCGCTCGCGAGGCCCGCGCCCTGGACGAGGCGGGCTGCTACGCCGTGGTCATCGAGGCCGTGCCGGCAGAGCTGGCGGCGCGCATCACGGCCGAGGTCCCGTGTCCCACCATCGGGATCGCCGCCGGCCCGGAGTGCGACGGCCAGGTGCTGGTGTCGACCGACCTCATCGGCCAGGTGCCGAACCCGCCGCGCTTCGTCAAGCCGAAGGCCAACGTCTACGGCGCGGTCGTCCGGGCCGCCCGCGAGTTCGCCGCCGAGGCGCGGGCGGTCGACGTCCCCGGGGAGGCGATCACGCGCGAGGCGGTGTGAGCCGCCGGATGGGCGACGCGGAGCGCCGCCGCTTCATGACGGAGGGCACTCGCACCGGCAAGCTGGCGACCGTCCGCAGCGACGGACGGCCCCATGTAGCGCCCATCTGGTTCGTCCTCGACGGCGACGACGCGATGCTCATGACCGGCGCAGGCACGGTCAAGGGGCGCAACCTGCGCCGCGACCCGCGGGCCTCCCTGGTGGTCGACGACGAGCGGCCGCCGTTCTCCTACGTGCGCGTCGACGGCACGGCCGAGCTCAGCGCCGACCTCGACGAGATGCTGCCCTGGTCCATCGCCATCGCCGGGCGATACATGGGGCCGGACCTGGCCGAGCAGTACGGCCGGCGCAACGCGGTGGAGGGCGAGCTGCTGGTGCGGATTCGGCCCGACCGGATCGTGCCCGAGGCGGGCGTGGCGGACTGAGCGCGGCGCCGGCCCGACCGGGTCGGCGCAACCCTGGGCCCGGGCGTGCGTCCCCTCAGTGGACGGCCGAGTGCTGCCCCCGGCCGCGACCGCGGCCCGTCGACTGGGAGGCGCGAGATCTCGCCGCACGGAAGGACGCATTCGCAGTGGTCGACGGGTTTCCCGCAGCGGTGCTGTGGGGTTTCGCCCCGACCGGGTCGGGCGCGCTCGGATGCGCTGCGTTCCGCCGCCGGTGAAGCTCCCCGTGACACCTACGCCAGGGGCGGGGGCTCTCGATGACCGCTCCTCCCGCCTCTCGGCCGACACGTCGAAGGGAGCCACGATCCCCCACGACGCCCACCATCTCCCCTCCCCAGGGCTGCTCACGACCTCCTTGCGGCGGCCACGGGCGCGCGCGGAACGGACTATCGACTGGCTGCGCGTCGCCGTCTGGACCGCCGCGCTTGGCATCTCGTGCACGGTGTGGGGCGGGATCGCGTTGGCGATCGCCGCCCTCGTGCGCTGACGCCTACGTCGCCGACGGGTCCAGGTCGTGCGGCCGCGCGATCCGGGCCAGGTTGAGCGCCTCCTCCAGGATCGACTCGTCGACGCCGTGCTCGCGCGCCACCTCGCGCAACGGGCGCCCCGAGGCGGTGGCCTCCTTGACGATCGCGGTCGCGCGGTCGTAGCCGATGTGGGGGTTGAGGGCGGTCGCCATCGCGAGCGTGTTCTCGCCGTGGCGGTTGGCGCCCTCGTGGTTGGCCTCGATGCCCGAGATGCAGCGGTCGGCGAAGAGGGTCGACGTCGTCGTCAGCAGGTGGATGGAGCCGAGCAGGTTGCGCGCCATCAGCGGGATGCGCACGTTCAGCTCGAAGTTGCCCTGCGTGCCGGCGACCGTGATCGCCGTGTCGTTGCCGATGACCTGGGCTGCGACCTGCAGCACGACCTCGGGGATCACCGGGTTCACCTTCCCGGGCATGATCGACGACCCCTTCTGCAACTCGGGGAGGAAGATCTCGCTCAGGCCGGTCCGCGGCCCGCTGCCCATCCAGGCGATGTCGTTGGCGATCTTCGTGAGCGACACGGCGAGCACCTTGAGCGCGCCCGACGTCTCGACGAGGGCGTCGCGCGCGCCCTGGGCCTCGAAGGGGTCGGCCGGGGGGCCGATCGGGAGGCCGGTGTCGGCGGTCAGACGCTCGCGCACCCGCTCGGCGAACTCGCGATGGGTGTTGAGCCCGGTGCCGGCCGCCGTGCCGCCGAGCGGGATCTGGCCGAGGCGCGGCAAGGCGTCGGCGATCCGCTCCCGTCCCAGGCGCACCTGGGCCGCATAGCCGCCGAACTCCTGCCCCAACGTCACCGGCACCGCGTCCAT
>DATAGF010000140.1:0-4919 GCA_036257075.1 Miltoncostaeaceae bacterium | reverse complement strand
GACGTACTCGGCGACCACGGCGCCGGTGACGGCGAACACCGCGGCCATCTTGAGGCCCGAGAAGAGCGACGGCAGCGACGCCGGCACCCTCACGCGCCAGAAGGCCCACGCCCGGCTGGCCCCGAGCGTGCGGGCCGCCCGCCCGAGAGCGGAGTCCACACCCCGCAGGCCGTCGACGCCGGTCACCACCACCGGGAAGAAGGCCACGACGAAGGCCACCATGACCTGGGCGGCGCCGTAGTCGAGCCAGACGGCCACGATGGGCGCGACGGCGAGGATGGGGATCGCCTGGCTGGCGACCAGCCAGGGGTAGAGCGCGGCCTCCACGCCCCGCGACGCCACGATCGCGACCGCCAGGGCGAAGCCGACGGTCGCCGCCAGCCCGAAGCCCACCGCCGCCTCGGCGATGGTGGCCTGAGCGTGGTACCAGAGCCGCGAGCGCTCGTCCCACAGCACATCGGCGACGTCCGCGGGGGAGGGCAGGAGCCAGTCGCGGGGCGCCGCCAGCCACACGACCAGCTGCCAGATCGCCAGCCCGGCGAGCGGCAGCAGCAGGAGCGCCAGCCGCCGCCAGGGGCGGGGCCCGCGAGCCGGCCGGGGCGCCTCCGCCGCCGCGGCGGCCGGGATGCGGTCGGCGGTGCTCACGCCACCGCCCCCGTCGCCCGCAGGGCGTCCATCAGGCGCCGGCGCAGGCCCGCGAGCTCGGGCCGGGCGACGTCGCCCGCCTCGCGCGGCCGCGGGACGTCCACCGGGACCTCGGCGACGATCCTCGCCGGGCGCGGGCTCGACACCAGCACGCGGTCGGCGAGCGTGAGCGCCTCGTCGAGGTCGTGGGTCACCAGCAGGGCGGAGGGGCGCGCGTCGGCCCAGGCGCGCGCGAGCACGCCGCGCAGGTCGGCGCGGGTGAGGGCGTCGAGGGCCCCGAAGGGCTCGTCGAGCAGCCAGGCCCGCGACCCCGACAGCAGCGTGCGCGCGAGAGCGGCGCGCTGGCGCATGCCCCCCGACAGCGCGTGGGGGTAGTGGTCCTCGAACCCCGCCAGGCCGAAGCGCGCGAGCGTCCGCCTGGCGGCGCGCTCTGCCTCCCCGCCGTCGGCGCCTGCCAGCCGCGGGCCCAGGGCCACGTTGCCGAGCAGGGTCCGCCAGGGCAGCAGGGCGTCGTGCTGGGGCATGAGGGTGAGGGCGCCGAGCCGGGGCGCGTCCGCCCGGCCGTCGACCGTGACCTCGCCCTCGTCGGGCTCGATCAGCCCGGCGAGGACGGACAGGAGCGTGCTCTTGCCGCAGCCCGAGGGCCCGACCACCGCCACGATCTCCCCCGGCGCGACGGCCAGGGAGAGCCCGTCCAGCACCTCGGTCTCGCCGAACGCCAGCCGCAGGTCGCGGGCCTCGATGGCCGGGGCGGGCTCAGACATCGTGCTCCCAGCCGCGGGCGGCCAGCGCTACGGGGGAACCTTCCGCGTCGAGCGCGACGAGGCCGGGCGCGCCCGCCTCCAGCCGCCCGATGGCCGTGAGCGGGACGCCCAGTGCCCGCCGGGCCTCCTCGACGGCGCCGGGCGGCAGCGCCGCCAGCAGCTCGTAGTCCTCGCCCCCCGAGGCGGCCAGCAGGAGGGCGTCCTCCCCGGCCGCGGCCGCGACCCCGGCCACGCCCTCGGCGACCGGCAGCGCGTCGAGCTCGATGACGGCCCGGGCACCGCTCGCCCGGGCGAGCCGCCCGCCGTCGAGGGCGAGCCCGTCGGAGACGTCCAGCATCGCCCGCGCGCCGGCCCGCGCCAGCGCCAGCCCCGCCTCGACCCGCGGCTCGGGCCGGAGGTGCGCCGCCCGCAGGCGCTCCGCGACCCCGGACGGCACCGCGCGGGCGAGGTCCGGCCGCTCCAGCAGCAGGAGCCCGGCGGCCGACGCGCCCAGGGCGCCGGTGACGCACAGCACATCGCCCGGTTGGCCGCCCGAGCGGCGGACCGGCGGCACACCGGCGGCCGCGCGCCCGACCGCGGCGACCGCCAGCACGAGCGCGGGCCCGCCGGTGACGTCGCCGCCGGCGACGGTGACGCCGTGGCGCTCGGCGAGCGCCTCCATCCCGGCGTAGAGGTCGTCGGCCTCGTCGGCGGACAGGCCGCCCGGCGGCAGGCAAAGCCCCACGGTCGCCGCCACGGGCTCGGCGCCCATCGCCGCGATGTCGGAGAGGTTGACGGCGAGGGCCTTGTGGCCGAGATCGCGCGGCGAGGTGGTCGCACGGCGGAAGTGCACGCCCTCGACCAGCAGGTCCTGGGTCACGACCGCCGTGCCGCCGACGCCGATGAGGGCGGCGTCGTCGCCGATGCCGAGCTCGGTGCCCGGGCGGCGCCGCGCGCGCGCGCCGATGCGCTCGATGAGCGCCAGCTCCGACATCCTGTCCGCCGCCTCCCTTCGCTGGCATTACCCAGATCAGGTGTGGAGGGTCGAGGCCGAATCGCCTCCTCTCAGCCGCCCGCGGCAGCTCCCCTGGACCAATTCAGCCTAGCACCGGCGCGACGGAGCGATCGGCGCGCCCCGGCTAGGGTCCCGCCCATGACGGGCGGCACCGGTGGCGGCCGCGACCTCCTGGAGGCGGCGCGGACGGGGGACCAGGAGGCCTTCGCCGCCCTCGTCGAGCCCCACCGGCCCGAGCTGCACGCCCACTGCTACCGGATGCTCGGCTCGCTGCACGACGCGGAGGACGCCCTCCAGGACACCATGCTCCGCGCCTGGCGGGGGCTGGCCGGAGTGACGGGCCGCCGCCTGCGGCCCTGGCTCTACGCGATCGCCACCAACGTCTGCCTCGACGCCTCCGCTCGCCGCCGGCGGCGGATCCTCCCCATGGACGGCCGCGCGCCCGCCGCGGCGGGCGAGGACCCCGGCGAGCCGCTCGAGGCGTCCGTCTGGATCGAGCCGTACCCGGACGGCGAGATCGGCCTCGAGGAGGGGCTGGCCTCGCCGGAGGCCCGCTACGAGCAGCGCGAGGCGGTCGAGCTGGCCTTCATCGCGGCCCTCCAGCACCTGCCCCCGCGGGGGCGCGCCGTGCTCATCCTGCGCGAGGTGCTGGGCTTCTCGGCCCGCGAGACCGCCGACGCGCTCGACGCGACGACGGCGTCGGTCAACAGCGCCCTCCAGCGCGCGCGCAGGGCCATCGACGAGCGGCTGCCCGCCCGCAGCCAGCAGGAGACCCTGCGCGACCTCGGCGACGACGGCGTCCGCGCGCTGGTGGAGCGCTTCATCGACGCCTTCGAGCGCGCCGACGTCGAGGCGATCGTGGCGCTGCTCGCGGCGGACGCCGAGTTCGCGATGCCGCCCTACGCGGCCTGGGCCCGCGGACGCGAGGCCGTCGCCCAGTCCTGGCTCATCCCCACCGGACCGCCCGGCCGCCTGCGCTACGTGGCCACGCGGGCGAACGCGCAGGTCGCGCTCGGCACGTACGCCCTCGATCCCTCGCTGGGGACCTTCACGCCGATCGCCCTCGACGTTCTCACCCTCCGGGGCGGCGAGATCGCCGCGGTCCTCGCGTTCCGCGACACCGGGGACTTCGCCCGCTTCGGGCTGCCCGGCGAGGTCACGACCTCTCAGCCGTCGCCCCGGGCCTCCCGGTAGCGCTCGATCGCCAGCGCCCGGCGCTCGGCGTGGTCGACCCGCGGCTCGGGGTAGTCCGACCCGATCCGGCAGCCGGCGGCCCGCTGCTCCTCGGCGGTCATCGTCCAGGGCTCGAAGATGCGCTCGTCGGGGACGTCGCGCAGCTCGGGCACGTAGCGCCGGACGTACTCGCCGCGCGGGTCGAAGCGGCGCGCCTGCCGGACCGGGTTGAGCACGCGGAAGTAGGGCGCCGCGTCGGTGCCGGTGCCCGCGGTCCACTGCCAGCCGCCGTTGTTGTTGGCCGGGTCGCCGTCCACCAGACCGCGCATGAAGACCGTCTCGCCGCGCCGCCAGTCGACCAGCAGGTCCTTTGCGAGGAAGGAGGCCACCACCATCCGGGCGCGGTTGTGGATCCAGGCCTCCCCGGCCAGCTGCCGCATCCCCGCGTCCACCAGCGGATAGCCGGTCTCTCCGGACGCCCAGGCCGCCAGGTCCGCCGAGTCGTCCTCCCAGCGGATCGCGCGCAGCGCGGGCTGGAAGGCGGTCCGCAGGACCCCGGGGTTCCGGGCGAGGTGGTGGTGGTAGAACTCGCGCCAGCAGACCTGGCGCCAGAAGGCCTCCCGCCCCGTGCCGATCCGCCCCGGCAGGCCGAGCGCGCGGCCGATCTGGGCCGGCGTGCACATGCCGAAGCGCAGGTCGGCGGACAGGCGCGAGGTGGCCTCCTCGGCGAGCAGGTCGTGGCGCCGCGGGTAGTCCTCGGCGGCCTCCTTCACGAACGCGACCAGGCGGCGGCGTGCCGCGGCGGGGCCGGCCGGCAGCGGCGGCTCGCCGTCCGGGAGGCGCCCCAGGCCCTCGCCGCCGAGCTCCGGCCCCTCGATGCGCCGCGGCGCCGGCCGGTGCTCCGGAAGCGGCATCTCGCGCCAGGCCCGGTGGAAGGGCGTGAAGACCCGGTAGCCCTCGTCGGAGGAGCCGGGCAGCTCCTCGGGCTCGGCGACGAGGTCGCCCGGCATCGCGCGCAACGGCACGCCGGCCTCGCCGAGCGCGGCCGCCACCCGCTCGTCGCGGGCGCGGGCGAAGGGGGACACGTCGCGGCTCACGTGAACAGCGCCGGCGCCCGTCTTGGCGGCGACCTCCGGGACCACCCGCTCCGGCGCGCCGTGGCGCACCACCAGGCGGCTCCCGCGCGAGCGCAGCTCCTCGTCGAGCGCCTCGAGGCCGGCGCGGAGGAAGCGGAGGCGCGCGGGCGCTCGGTGGTGGCGCCGCCTCAACAGGGCCGGGTCGAGGACGAAGAGCGGCACGACGGGGCCGGCCTCGACGGCCTCCCGCAGGGCGGGATGGTCGGC
>DATAGF010000193.1:0-6337 GCA_036257075.1 Miltoncostaeaceae bacterium | reverse complement strand
AGGCGCCCCGAGCCGCCGCGCACCAGGGGCCATCCGACGGCGTGCCCGAGCATCCCCAGCAGGAGCCCGAAGCCGCCGGTGAGAGGCGCGCTCAGCGGCCGGAACGAGTGCGCGGCCAGGCCGGCGAGCAGCCCACGCGCGCCCTCGGTCGAGAAGCGCCGCCCCAGCCCGACGGCCGAGCGGAGCCCCGCCGGCGCGAAGCGCGCCAGGGCGAGCGGGTGGCGCGGCGGGCGCAGCGGCGGCGCGAGGACCGCCTCGATCAGGGCGCCGGCCTCGCGGACGAGCGGCGCCATGAGACCGGCGTAGGCCTCGGCGTCGGGCCCGAGACCGGCGGCGGTGGCCGCGACCGAGCGCTCGAGCGTCACCGCGGTCCCGTCGGGCAGGGGGTGGGCGAGGGGCGCCTCGGGGTCGACGAGCTCGACCCCCATCTCGGCGAGCGGCAGCGAGCGGAAGAACGGCGAGCCGGCGACCAGCGGGTGGACCGCCGAGCAGACGTCGTGCACGAAGCCCGGCAGCGTCAGCTCGGCCGAGCGGCAGCCGCCGCCGACCGTCTCGGCCGCCTCCAGCAGCAGGACCCTCCGACCGGCCTCGGCGAGGGTGATCGCCGCCGCCAGCCCGTTGGGGCCCGACCCCACGACGATGGCGTCGTGTCGGCTCATCTCCGGGCAAGCCTGACAGGCGCGCGGCGGGGGTTTCGCGCGCGAAGGCTGTGGGCACAAACGGGTCCCTGCGACGGTGGCTCGGTGCGACGTCGCCGGGGCACCGGACGCTCGTGGAGGAGCAGGATGTGACCAAACCTACGCCAGCGCGCGGCCCCGAGCGACGGGGGGAGCCACGCGTGCCCGTGCTCATCCCGGCGGAGATCGGGGACGGGTGTGCCCGCTCGACCGGCCACGTGGTGGACGCCTCCCTGTGCGGCCTGCTCGTCGAGCTCAGCGAGCCACCGCTCTTCGTCGGCCGGGACGTCACGATGACCCTCAGGCTGCCGCGCTCGGGCCGGCTCGAGGTCGCGGGCACGGTCGTCCGGCGCCAGTGCCGCGACGACGGCCGGGTGACGATCGCGGTCAGGCTCGCCGCCCCGCTGATGCTCGCCGCGCCCGGCGCGCACGGCCACGGGCCGGAGGTGCCGTGCGAATCCGGCTCGCGCCCCCGGGCGGTCGCCGCCGCCGAGCTGTGCGAACTCGGAACGGGCGCCCTCGAGCTCAACGCCGTCGGCCAGGCCGCCCGCGTCCCTCACGCAGTGGCCCAGTGGCTGGAGCACCTCAGCGCAGAGCTCGGCGGACCGCCCGCGCCGCCGCCGTCGACCGCCCGCGACCTGGTCGACGCCGTCTCCGCCGTCGCGGCCCACCGATGAGGCGGCTCGGGTCGATCGGCCGGGTCGGCGTCCTGGCGCCGCCGTGGGTACCGCTGCCTCCCCCCGCCTACGGCGGGATCGAGGCGGTCGTCGCCCTCCTGTGCGAGCGCCTCGCCGCGCGAGGCCACGGCGTGACGCTGGTGGCGGCGCCGGGGTCGGAGGTCGAGGGCGTCAACCTGGAGACGCCGCTGCCCGACCTTCCCGACCAGATCGGGCTGGGCGGCGCCGAGCTGCGTCACGCGCTGGCGGCGTTGGACGCGCTGGCTGACTGCGACGTTGTGCTCGAGCACGCCGGGCCGGTGGCCGCGATGCTGGCGTCGTGCCACCTGGACGCGCCGGTGCTCCACGTGACGCACGGGCCGATCGAGGGCGAGCCCCTAGAGGTCTACCGCGCCATGGTGCCGAAGGCGCCGGCCCTTGGGCTGATCGCGCTGAGCCGGGCCCAGTGGGACGCCGCCCCGGACCTGCCCTTCGTGGCCGTGTGCCCGAACGGGATCGACGTCGACGAGGTGCCATTCAACGATCGCCCCGGAGACCATCTCGCGTTCCTCGGGAGGATGGCGCCGGAGAAGGGCGCGGCTGAGGCGATCGCGATCGCCCGGGCGACCGGCAGGCAGCTCCGCATCGCCGCGAAGTGCCGCGAGCCCGACGAGCTCCGCTACTTCGAGGAGGCCGTCGAGCCCCACCTCGACGACGACATCGTCTGGCTGGGCGAGCTCGACGGGAACGACAAGCTCGAGCTGCTCGCCGGCGCGGCGGCCCTCGTGTTCCCGATCAGCTGGCCGGAGCCGTTCGGTATGGTGATGATCGAGGCGATGGCCAGTGGGACCCCCGTACTCGCAACCCCATGCGGCTCGGTGCCCGAGGTCGTCCGCGACGGCGTCACCGGCTTCGTCCGCGATGACGTGGACGGGCTCGCGGCGGCCGTCGACCGGCTCGACGACATCGACCGCGAGGCCTGCCGCGCCCACGTCGCCGAGCGCTTCTCGGCGGACGCCATGGCCGACGCGTACGAGCGCGTGATGGTGGCCGCCCTGCACGACCGCCGGACCGTGAGGACCGCCCGGGCGTGACCTCCGCGCGGCCGTCGGCGCCGGCGCTCCGACGGGGCCAGGAGGCCCCAGCGTTCGCCTCCCGCGACGGCGTCACCCTCATCGACGGCCTCTCATTCGTCATCTCCGACGAATCGGGCGAGATGCCGCCCGGGCCCCACGGGCTCATCGTCCGGGACACGCGGCACCTGTCGCGCCTGGCGCTGAGCGTCGCCGGGCAGCCTCCCGCGCACCTCGCCGCCGCGCTCGCGTCGGCCTCGGCCGCGCGCTTCCACGCCTACGTCGGCCTGGAGGGGCTCGGGCCCGACGCGCCGCTCGAGATCGAGCGGCGACGGCGCGTCACCGCCGACGGCCTCGACGAGGAGATCATCCTACGGCTCTGGGCGGTCGACCACGTCCGGGTCTCGCTCGCGCTCGAGACGGCGTGCGACTTCGCCGACATCTTCGACGTGCGCCGGATGCGGGTCGGCAGAACCGGGTCCCGGCCGTCGGCGCCGGCCGCCGTCGACGGCGACGCGCTCGCGTTCATCGACCCGCAGGGCGGGCTCACCACGCGGGTCGCCTTCGACCGCCCGCCTGAGATGATGGACCCGGCGGGCCACGCCGAGTGGACGGCCGACCTCGAGCGCGGCGGCACGTGGCGACTCGGCCTCACCGTGCGCGCGGGCGGGGGCGGCGCCGAGCGGGTCGCCCTGGGCCGGCCGGCGCTCGACCGCGAGGCCCCGCGCCCGACGATCGTGCGCTCGGAGCCACCGACGCTGGCGCGGGCGTGCCGGCGGTCGACCGCCGACCTGGACGCGCTGAGCATGCCGGACGCGCTCGACCCGTCGCGCCGCCTCCTGGCCGCGGGCATCCCGTGGTTCGTGGCGCTCTTCGGCCGCGACAGCATCATCGCGAGCCACCATGGCCGGCTGCTGGACGTCGCCCGGATCGCCGAGACGCTCGAGGCGCTCGCCGCGCGCCAGGGCACGGTCGACGACCCCGCCAACGACGAGCAGCCGGGCAAGATCCTGCACGAGGTGCGGCTGACCCTGCACGAGTGGCTGGGCAGCGGCACGACCGGCGGCGCCCGCCCGTACTTCGGCAGCATCGACTCGACGCCCCTGTTCCTGATGCTCTACGGGACCGCGTTGCGGTGGGGCGCCGAGCCGGCCGCGCTGCGGCGCCTCGCCCCGGCCGCCTGGCGGGCGCTGGAGTGGATGCGCCGCCACGGCGACCCGGACGGCGACGGCCTCCTCGAGTACCGGCCGACGGGGCCGCGCTCGCTGGTGAACCAGTCGTGGAAGGACTCCGAGAACGCCATCCAATTCCCGGACGGCACGCTGGCCGAGGGGCCGATCGCCACGGTCGAGGTGCAGGGCTACGCCTACCGCGCGCGGCGCGACCTCGCCGAGGTCCTGGCCTGGATGGGCGAGGGGGCCGAGGCGGCGGCACTCGTCGCCGAGGCCGAGGCCCTGCGCGAGACGATCCGCGAGCGCTACTGGGTCGAGGGGTCGGGGGGCGGCCCCGGGTACTTCGCGATGGCGCTCGACGGCGACAAGCGCCGGGTCGACAGCGTCGCCTCGAACATGGGCCACCTGCTGTGGTGCGGCGTGCCCTCGCCGGAGGAGGCGCGCGAGGTCGCCGAGCACCTCACCCGGCCGGCGATGGCGAGCGGCTGGGGCCTGCGCACCCTGTCGTCGGACACGGTGGGCTTCAACCCGATCTCCTACCACGCCGGCTCGGTGTGGCCCCACGACAGCGCCATCGCGTGCGAGGGCCTGCGGCGCTACGGGCTCGACGAGGCGGCGATGCGCCTGGCCGCCGACCTCATCGACGCGTCCGCGCACTTCGCCGGGCGCCTGCCGGAGCTGTACGGCGGCCACGCTCGCGCGCCCGGCGACGTGCCCATCCCGTACCCCAGCGCCTGCCGGCCCCAGGCGTGGGCCGCCGCGGTGCCGCCGTCGCTGACGGCCGTGATGCTGGGCCTGGAGCCGAACGTTCCGCGCGGGCGGATCGTCATCGACCCCGTGCTGCCGCACAACGTGCGCGCGCTCGACGTGCGGAACGTGCGCTTCCCGGGCGGGGTCCTGTCGATCGAGGTCGACCGGCGCGGGCCGCGCCTGCTCGAGGTGCCGGCCGGGACCGTGGTCGAGCTGGGCGGCCCGCTCAGCCCACCCGCTGGCGGGGGGCCCGCCTGAGCGCCGCCGGCAGGTAGCGGGCGCCGGGCCCCCGTGCCGCGGCGCGGTCGCCGCGGTTCATCAGGGTGCAGTCCCGGAGCGAGAGGCAGCCGCAGCCGATGCAGGTCGTCAGGCCGTCGCGCAGCGCCTCGAGGGCGACGATCTGCTCGTCGAGGCGCGAGCGCCAGCCGCGCGAGAGGCGGGCCCAGTCGGCCTTCGTCGGGCTGCGGCCCTCGGGCAGGGTCGCCAGCGCGTCGCGGATCTCTTCGAGCGTGAGCCCGACGCTCTGCGCCGCGCGCACGAAGGCGAGCCGCCGCAGCACGCTGCGGGGGTAGCGGCGCTGGCCGCCGGCGGGGCGGACCGACGCCACCAGGCCCTCCTCCTCGTAGTAGCGCAGGGCGGAGGCGGCGATGCCCGCCCGCCGCGCCACCTCGCCGATCGGAAGCAGATCGCCCGCGTCCATCCGGGTCTCCCTTGACTTCAAGTTCACTTGAGCTTCTACCGTAGCGGGGCCGATGGGAAGGAGGCAACCGTGAGGAACGATCAACGCGTCGCCCTGGTCACCGGGGCGTCGCGCGGCCTGGGCCGCGCGCTGAGCGCCGAGCTGCTCTGGGAGGGCTGGCGCGTGGTGGTCGACGGCCGCGACGGGGCGGGCCTCGCCCGGGCCGTGAGCGAGCTACCGAGGTCGGAGGCCGCCACCGCGGTCCCGGGGGACGTCGCGAGCTCCGTCCACCGTGCGCGCCTGGCCGCGGTGGTGCGCGAGGCGGGCCGCCTCGACCTGCTCGTCAACAACGCCAGCGCCCTCGGGCCGAGCCCGCTTCCGCGGCTGGCCGACCTGCCCCTCTGGGAGCTCGAGCGGATCCTGGCGGTGAACGTCGTCGCCCCGCTGGCCCTCATGCAGCTCCTCGCCGGGCGGCTGGAGGAGGCCGGAGGCGCCGTCGTCAACGTCTCCTCGGACGCAGCGGTCGAGGCCTACGAGGGCTGGGGCGGCTACGGGGCGTCGAAGGCGGCCCTCGACCACCTCAGCGCCGTGGCGGCGGCCGAGCACCCGCGTCTGCGCGTCTACGCGTTCGACCCCGGCGACATGGCGACCGACATGCACCAGCGCGCCTACCCGGGCGAGGACATCAGCGACCGGCCGGCGCCCGAGAGCGTGGTGCCCGCGCTGATGCGGCTGGTGCGGGGCGACCTGCCGAGCGGCCGCTACCGGGCGGCCGACCTCGGCGCCCCGGTGGCGGCGTGACCGCCGTCGCGCTCCTCCGGGAGCGGCGGCAGGCCCGCCCGGCGGCCTCCTTCGCGATCCCGCCGGGGGCGGAGGCGGACGCGCCGCCCGAGCGGCGCGGGGTGCCGCGCGACGGCGTCCGCCTCCTGGTCGCCCGGGCGGACGCGGTGACCCACGCCCGCTTCAGCGACCTGCCCGATCACCTCGACTCGGGGGACCTGCTGGTCGTGAACACGTCGGCCACCCTGCCGGCGGCGCTCGCCGCCGCCCGGGCGGACGGGCGCCCGGCGCCGCTCCACGTCGCCACGGCGCTCGACGAGGGCGACTGGGTCGTGGAGGTGCGCCGGGGCGACGGCGCCGGGCCGGCCGCCGACGCGGCCCGCGGCGAGCGCCTTCGGCTGGCGGACGGTCGGCGCCTGCGGCTGCTCGAGCCCTACCCGGACCCGTCGGTCGCTCGGAGCCGGCTGTGGCGGGCCCGTCCGCGCCCGGCCGTCGACCTGCGCTGGTACCTCGCGCGCCACGGGCGGCCGATCGCGTACGGGCATCTCGC
>DATAGF010000134.1:0-9476 GCA_036257075.1 Miltoncostaeaceae bacterium | reverse complement strand
GGCGCCCTCGCTCTGCAGGCGGCCGGCAAGCGCGTCGAGGTCGGCCCCCGCCGCGGCGAAGCGGTCGATCACCTCCTGGGCCCCGCCGCCGTCGGCGGGCAGGAAGTCGGTCACCTCGCCGTGGTCGCCGAACGCCAGCAGCGTCTTCTCGGGCATCGTGTTGATCGTGAAGGGTGCCGCCAGCGCGCGGACGTAGAGGACGTCAGAGGCCTCCGGGTCCTTCGTCCCCGTGCTGGCCCACAGCAGGCGCTGCGGCTGCGCGCCCTCGTTCGCCAGGCGGCCCCAGCGCGGGTCGTCGAGCAGCTCGCGGTACGCGCGGTAGGTGAGCTTGGCCTCGGCGATCCCGAGCGTGGTGCGCAGCTCGGCGGGAGCGTCCTTCGACTCGGGCGACGTGTCCCAGCGGCTGACGAAGACCGACGCCACCGAGCCGACCGCCGGGTCCAGCCCGGCCGCGACGCGCCGCTCGACGCCGCGCATGTAGGCGTCGGCCGCGGCCAGGTACTGCTCGCGGCTGAAGAGCAGCGTCACGTTGACCGGGACGCCGGCGAAGATCGCCTCCTCGATCGCCGTCAGGCCCTCGGGGGTGCCGGGGATCTTGATGAAGAGGTTGGGCCGGCCGGCGCGGGCCGAGAGCTCCCTGGCCGCGGCCAGGGTGCCGTCTGGGTCGCGCGCGAGCCGCGGCGAGACCTCGAGCGACACCCACCCGTCGATCCCGTTGGTCCGGTCCCACACCGGCCGGAAGAGGTCGGCGGCGCCCTGGAGGTCCTCGATGGCCAGGCCGAAGAAGATCTCCTCGGCCGGCAGGCCCTCCTGCGCGCCCGTGCGGATGGCGTCGTCATACGAGTCCGAGTTGCGGAAGGCGTGGTCGAAGATGGTCGGGTTCGAGGTCAGGCCGGTGATCCCGAGGTCGTCGATGTAGGACCGCAACGTCCCGTCCGCCAGGAGGTCGCGGGTGATGTTGTCGAGCCACAGGCTCTGGCCCGCCTGGTGCAGCAGCTGGGTGGGCTTCACGGCGTCTCCGTTGGTCGCGCGGTGCGGGATGCGTCGAGGGCGGTCACGTCGCCGTCCAGGGCCCGCGCCAGCCGCCGTGGGACTCGAGCAGGGCGTCGGCGGCCGCCGGCCCGGCCGTTCCGGGCTCGTAGGGCAGCACGGGCGGCGGCGCGTCGAGCAGCGGCTGCATGATCCGCCACTGCTGCTCCACCCCCTCCTGGCGGGTGAACCTCAGCTCGTCGCCTGCCATGGCGGCCGCGAGGAGCACCTCGTAGGGGCTCGGCCCCGCCCCGCCCTCCTCGGCGAACTCCATGTCGAGCGTGATCGGCTGGGGGCTCGGCGAGTCGGCGCGCCGGGCCTCCAGCCGCAGGCGGATGGCGGCGCTGGGATCGATGCGGATGACGAGCTGGTCCGGCTCCGGCGAGCGCTGCCCCGGGCGCGCGAAGCCGCGCAGCGGCGGCGGGGTCTTGAAGACCAGGCGCGCCTCGGTCACCTTCTCCGGCAGCCGCTTGCCGGTCCGGATGAAGAAGGGGACGCCCCACCAGCGCCAGTTGTCGATGCGCAGGCGCAGCGCGGCGTAGGTCTCGGTCGCCGAGTCGGCGGCGACCCCGTCGATCTCGCGGTAGCCCACGTACTGGCCGCGCACGTACTGCGCAGGGTCGGCCTCCTCGACGGCGCGGAGGACGGTGATCGCCGCGGTCTTCAGCGCGACCGCGTCGTTGGCCGCCGGGGGCTCCATGGCGATCGAGGCGACGACCTGCATCAGGTGGTTGACGACCACGTCGCGCAGCGCCCCGACGGGGTCGTAGAAGTGCCCCCGGTCCTCGACGCCGACGGTCTCGGCCATGGTGATCTGGACGCTGTCGATGTAGCTGCGGTTCCAGAGTGGCTCCAGCATCGCGTTCGCGAGCCGCAGGTAGAGGATCTCCTCGAACCCCATCTTCCCGAGGAAGTGGTCGATGCGGAAGATCTGGGACTCGTGCAGGTGCTCGTGCAGCTCGGCGGCGAGGGCCCGCGCCGACGCGAGGTCGTCGCCGAAGGGCTTCTCCACGACCACCCGGGCGCCGGCGGTCAGGCCGGCGCCGTCGAGGCCGGCGACGACCGTGCCGAACAGCGAGGGCGGGATCTCGAGGTAGAAGACCGGTGCCTGGGCGCCGTCGAGGGCCGCGGCAACGCGCCCGTAGGTGGCGGCGTCGCCGAAGTCGCCCTGGACGTACGAAAGGCGCGCGGCGAGCCGGCCGAAGACGGCCTCGTCGAGCGTCTCGCCCGCGGCCGCGATCGCCTCGCGGGCGCGCTTGCGCAGGTCCTCGTCGCGCCAGTCGTCGAACGCGACCCCGACCACCGGGCACGCGAGGATGCCGCGCCGCTCCAGCCGGTAGAGGGAGGGCAGCGTCATGCGGGTCGCGAGGTCGCCGGTGATCCCGAAGATCCCGAGCACGTCGGCCGGCCGAGGGCCGGCAGGACCCGTCCGTTGCCCCTGCGCCATCTCCAGCCCACCCGGTTCGCGGCGCGACGATGCTATCCGCTCGCCTCCCGGGGACGCCAGGGCGGGTCAGGTTCTCGGCGCCGGCCCCCGTCCGCCCTGCTGCGCGCCCCCGCGCCCGCGCGCCGCCGTGCCCAGCGCGGCCGCGACGCGGCCGGGGCCGGGGCGCGGCTCGCGCACCAGCCACGCCGAGATGGCCGCGGCCGGCAGCACGACCGCCAGGCCGCCGGCGATGTCGAGGATGAAGTGGTTGCCGGTCACGACGATCGACGTCGCCACCAGCAGCGGATAGGCGACCCCCAGCGCCTTCGTCCACACCCAGGGCGTCAGCTTGATCAGCGCCCACGCGACAACCGGCGCCATGCCCACGTGGAGGCTCGGCATCGCCGCGACGGGGTTGTAGAAGGCGCGGATGAAGTCCGAGTCGAGGTTGAAGAAGGTCTGGTCGCTGACCGTGTCGGTGAAGCCCGAGGCCAGGAGCCGCGGGGGCGCCACGGGCTGAAGTGCGTACCAGATGACACCTGCCGTCCACGAGAT
The DNA here is from genome assembly GCA_036257075.1 of Miltoncostaeaceae bacterium. Taxonomy (GTDB): domain Bacteria; phylum Actinomycetota; class Thermoleophilia; order Miltoncostaeales; family Miltoncostaeaceae; genus DATAGF01. The sequence goes on along the minus strand of DATAGF010000134.1, from coordinate 6,466 downwards.
GAACGCCATGTTGCGGATGAAGGCGTACGAGCCGCGCGCGTAGCGGTAGACCAGGAACAGGGTCAGCGGCAGCACCACCACCTGGCTGACGACATAGAACGCGTTCCAGAAGGGCATGCCCAGGTGGTGGTCGACGAAGAAGCCCTGCAGGTCGGGCTCCCAGTAGATCCCGAGCGACTTCTCGAGGTCGATCAGAGACGCCGCGGCGCGCCGGCCCTCCTCGAGCGATCCTCCCCAGAGGCCCTTCACCAGGCTGTAGAGGCCGTACGCGATGGCCAGGATGAGCCCCTCGCGCACGCCGCAGCCCACCGAGGCGGCCGCCCGCCGGGCGCGCCGGCCCGCGGCGTGGATCCGGGCGGCGTCGGCACGAAGGGACGCGACCCAGGCCCACCAGACCCGCGCGGTCCACTCCCGCTGTTGACGCAGCATCGGACGATCCCCTGGAAGGGTCCTAACGCGCCGGATCGTAACATCGGTCACGCGGACCAGCCCCATCCGAAGCGGGAGCTTTGCTCGCTTTTGTCCTGATCACCTCGGCGGCGCTGTCCGCCAACCTCGGCGTCGTGCTCACGGCCCTCGCCGCGCGGCGCGAATCCCCGAGCCAGTCGCTGCGCATCGGGCTGCTGGTCAGCCTGGTCAAGCGACCCCTCTGGCGGTGGGCCGCGACGCTCGACCTGGGCGGCTGGGCGCTGAAGACCGCGGCCCTGCTGGTCGCGCCCGTCACCATCGTCGCCCCCGCCATGTCGCTGGGGCTCTTCGTGCTGGTCGTCTTCTCGGCGCTCGTGCTCCACGAGAAGCCGCGCGTGCCCACGCTGATCGGCATCGCGCTGCTGGCCGGGGGCGTCGCCCTGGTGGCGCTGCACTCGCCGCCGCGCGAGGTCTCGATCGCCGGCCCGGTGCCCTGGTTGATCTGCGCCGGCCTGCTGCTGACGGGCGCGCTGTGGGTCTTCGTCGCCCGCGCACGCGGCCTCTCGATCGACGTCCGCGTGATGGCGCTCTCGTGCGGCTGCGCCTGGGCGCTCAACGGGATCCTCTCCAAGCTGATGGCCGACTCCATCGACACCTCGCGCTGGGCGCTCTTCGGGCTCGCGCTCGGAAGCGCCTTCTCGGTCGGGGCGCTCGGCTACCTGGCCAAGACGAGCGCCCTACAGGCTGGTGAGGCCACGACCGTGGAGTCGATCGTCGGCGTGGTCAACACGCTGGTGCCGGTGGCGCTGGCGCCGGTGCTGTTCGGCGAGGACTGGCCCACCGAGCCGGCGCGCGCCGCCCAGCTCACGGTGGGCCTGGTGCTCGTGGGCGTCGGCGTCTGGCTCCTGACCCACACGACCACACGCTCCCTGGAGCGCGCCCGCGAGGTCCCTGGCGAGGAGGCTCAGTGGGTGCTCAAGTAGGTCCCGCCAGAAGGTCCCGCGCGGCGGCGATGCCGCTGCGGACGGCGCCTTCCATGGTCGCCGGCCAGCCGGTGGCGGTCCAGGCCCCGGCGAGCGCGACGCCCGGCACCGGCGTCGCGGCCGGCGGGCGGCGGGCGGCCTGGCCCGGGCCCTGGGCGAAGGTGGCCTGGGGCTCCTTGACCACCGCCGTCGCCAGCGCCTCGGCGCCCCACGCCCGCGGCAGGAGCTCCTCGAGCTCGGCGCGCATGGCCGCCGCCAGCTGCGCGCGCGGCACCTCGACCTCCTCGCGGGCGCCCGAGATCGAGATCGCCAGGTGGTGCGACGATCCGTCGCCGCCGCCCATCGCGGTGCGGTTGAAGATCCATTGGACCGGGCTGTCGACCACGGCGGTGAAGGGCTCGTCCATGACCGGGCGGTCGTACCAGACATGCACGTTGACGATCGGCGAGGCCCCGAGCCCCGGGTCCAGGGGCAGCGCCTCGGGGCAGACGGCGGCCGCGCGGCCGGGGGGCAGGGCGAGCACCACGGCGTCGGCCGCCAGGGTGGCGCCGTCGGCCAGCGTCACGCCGCCCGGGCGCACCTCGCCCACGGCCGCGCCCGACAGGACCCGTCCGCCGCGCGCCGCCAGGAACTCGCGGGCGGCGGGATCCACCAGGCGCGTGAGGCCCACCCGCGACCAGCCGATCGCCGAGCCGCGCGTGCTCTGCAGGAAGCCGCGCCGGAACACGAACGCCGCGAGCGCCGCCGACACGCGGTCGCTGCGTTCGTTGCAGGTCGGCAGCACGATCAGGTCCCAGAAGCGGCGCACGGCGCCGGGCGACTGGCCGCGGGCGGCGAGCCAGTCGGCGAAGCTCAGGCCGTCCAGCTCGCGGCGGGCGCCCTCGGACATCGCCGCGAGCGCCCCCAGCCCGCGCAGGGCGGCGGCCTTCTCGCCCGGCGACAGGTGCGGGTAGGCGGCGAAGGAGAGCCCGAGGTGCAGCGGGGCGGGGAGCGGGGCGGCCCGCAGCGCTCCGCGCCGGCCGGCGCGGTCGCGCACCGGGGCGTCGAGGCGGCGCTGGAGGGACGTGTGCCGCAGCGTGCCCAGCAGCCGCAGCAGGCGGATGTAGGCCGGGCAGCACCCGAGGAAGACGTGCTGGCCGTTGTCGACCTCGCGGCCCGTGTCGGGGTCGGTGAAGCTGAACGCCTTGCCGCCGAGGAACGGCCGGCGCTCCACCAGCGTGACCTCCGCCCCGAGGCCGGCCGCCTCGACGGCGGCCGCGATCCCCGCGAGGCCGCCCCCGCAGACCACCATCCGCGGGCGACTCATCGCAGGGCGGAGGCGGTCCGGCGGCCCATCAGGGCGAGCTTGCGCGGCGTCGAGAGGGACACCCGCCCGGCGAAGACGTCGTAGTCGCGCGCCTCGATGGCGTCGAGGATCTCGCGATAGAGCCCCGACAGCATGGACACGCACATCCGGGCGCGCCGGTCGAGCAGCGGCAGCAGCCGCTCGCCGCGGGCGAAGTAGTCGCGAGCGCGCTCGCCCTGGGCGCGCATGAGCGCCCGGAAGCCGGGGGAGGCGACCCCGTCCATGACCTCGGCCTCGCTGACGCCGTGCGCCGCCATCTCGTCGGCCGGCAGGTAGATGCGGTCGCGCTCGGCGTCCTCGGCGACGTCGCGCATGATGTTGACGAGCTGCATGGCGACGCCGAGGTCCGCGGCGTGGCGGGGGGCGCTCGCGTCCGAGAAGCCGAAGACGTGCAGGCTCACCAGCCCCACGGCGCCGGCGACCCGGTCGCAGTACTCCTTCAGGGCGGGGAAGTCGGGGTAGCGGCTGACGGTCAGGTCCATCGCGACCCCGTCGAGCAGCGCGTCCAGGTGGCCGCGCGGCACGTCGAAGCGGCGCACCGTGTCGGCGAGGGCCACCAGCACGGGGTCGTCCGGCGGCGGCTCGCCCGCGTAGCAGGCGTCCAGCTCGTCGCGCCGGTCGGCCACCGCGGCCAGCCGGCCCGCCGCGCTGCCGCCGTCATCGACGCTGTCGTCGGCCCGGCGGCTGAAGGCGTAGGCGGCGTAGATGCCGGCGCGCCGCTCCGGCGGGAGCAGGATGAAGCCGTAGTAGAAGTTGCGGGCCTCCTCGCGGGCGATGTCCCGGCAGGCCTCGTAGGCCTCGTCGAGCGTCACCCCGCCACCGCCCGCCGCGCCGCCGCCGCGGCGATGCGCGCGCGGCCCAGCTTCCCCGGCGCGGGCCGGCGGGTCAGCGTGTCGTAGCCCTGGCGCGCGATCGCGTCGCACAGGGCCAGCCCCCCGGCGCTGAACATCCTCAGGTCGAGGGCGACCCGGCGCGGCACGAACCGGGAGAGCGGCCGCCCCTCCAGCAGGTAGCCGCGGGCCCGCTCGACCTCGAACTCCAGGAGGCGCCGGACCGGCTCCGACGCGGGCGGCCGGCGCAGGTCGTCCTCGGCCACGCCGAACCGGGCCATGTCCTCCTCGGGCAGGTAGATCCGGTCGCGGTCGCGGAGGTCGCGCACCACGTCCTGCCAGAAGTTCACCAGCTGCAGCCCGATGCAGGTCGCGTCGCTCATCCCGAGGCGCCAGGGGTCGCGGTAGCCGAGGACGCCGAGGACCATCCCGCCCACGGGCGTCGCCGAGTGGCGGCAGTACTCGAGCAGGTCGTCGTGCGTCTCCCAGCGCGAGCGGCGCTGGTCCATGCGGTTGGCCTCGATCAGGCGCATGAAGGAGTCCAGCGGCATGCCGCGGCGCGCGATCGTCTCGGCGAGGGCGGCGAGGCGGGGGTCGGCCGCGCCCTCGCCCGCCACCGCCGAGCGGAGGTCGGCCTCCCAGGCGTCGAGCCGCGCGAGCCGCGCGCCCGGCCCGCCCGGGCCCTCGTCGCCGAGGTCGTCGGTCTGGCGGCAGAAGGCGTAGACGGCCCGCATGTCGGCCCGCACGTCGCGCGGGGCGAGCAGGAACGCGACCGGGAAGTTCTCGTCGTGCGCGCGGGTCGCGGCCCGCGCGGCGCCCCGCCCCTGAGCCGCGACGGTGCTCACCGGAGCGCCCTGCCGAGCGCGGTGACCGGGAAGACCTGGCGGTAGAGGTGGTAGTTGATCATGAAGTCCATGGGGAACCCGGTCCCCGTGTACCAGGGCTCGTCCCACGAGCCGTCCGGGAGCTGGGTGCGGGCGAGGAACGCGAGCCCGCCCTCGACCGCCGGGTGGCCGGGCTCGGCGGCCAGGAGGCCGAGCAGCGCCCAGGCGGTCTGGGAGGCGGTGGAGTCGCCGCGGCCCACCCACTCGGGGTCGCGGTAGCTGAGCACGCTCTCGCCCCAGCCCCCGTCGGCGTTCTGGTGGCCGGCGAGCCAGGCGACCGCCCGCCGGATGCGCCCGTCGCCCATGTCCTCGCCGGCCGCGGCCAGCGCCGGCAGCGCGGCGCCGGTCCCGTACACGTGGTTCACGCCCCAGCGCCCCCACCAGGACCCGTCGGCGCGCTGGGTGCGCCACAGGAAGTCGACCCCGCGGCGCACCGCCGGGTGCCGCCGCGGTAGGCCGCACTCGACGAGAGCCTCGACGACGTGCGCGGTGACGTCCTCGGTCGGCGGGTCGATCACCTCGCCGAAGTCGCAGATGGGGATCTGGGTCATCACGGCCCGGTCGTTGTCGACGTCGAACGACCCCCATCCGCCGCCGGCGCTCTGCATGGCCAGGAGCCAGTCGACGCCGCGCCGCACCGCGGGGTGGGAGGCCGGGTGGCCGGCGCGGCGCAGGGCGATCAGCACCTCGGCGGTGTCGTCGGTGTCGGGGTAGTTCTCGTTGGCGAACTCGAACGACCAGCCGCCGGGCCGCCCGCGCCGCGGCACCCGGTGCCAGTCGCCGTAGCGCGTCACCTCCTTGGCGAGCAGCCAGTCCGCCGAGGCGGTCAGCGCCGCGTCGCCCTGCGCAGCGCCGGCGTCGGCCAGGGCGATGGCCGCCAGCGCAGTGTCCCAGACGGGCGACAGGCACGCCTGGATCCGGAGGCGCTCGCCGTCCTCGAGGTCGAGGGCGAAGGCCCCCTCGAACCCGGCCAGGCCGCGCGCGATGACCGGGTGGTCGAGCGGGAAGCCCAGCGCGTGCAGGGCCAGGATCGAGTACACCCAGGGGGGCTGGATGCCGCCCCACGAGCCGTCGGCCTCCTGGCGCTCGCAGATCCAGCGCGCCACCCGGGCCTCGGCCAGGCGCCGGAGGGAGGGGATCGGCCGGCGGTTGTAGAGCCGGGCGAGCGTGAGGCTACGGGTCAGCACCGGCGTCCACGGCCCCGGCGTCTTGGACCGCGGCGCCGGCCCGGACCCCGGCGGCTCGAGGAAGAGCTCGTCCAGTCCGACCGGCTGGGGGAAGGTCGGGTTGCGAGTGAGGACGATCATCAGCGCGACGAACGTCCCCCGGGCCCAGCTCGCGAAGCGGTAGGGCGACATCGGCGCCCGCGGCGGCAGCAGGATCATCTCGGGCGGGAGCGCCGGCAGCGCCGACCACGGGTAGCGGCCGAGGAGGGCCAGCCAGAGCTTCGTGAAGAAGCGCGCCCGGTTGACGCCGCCGTGCGCGAGCACCACCTCGCGCGCGCGGGCGAGGCGCGGGTCGGAGGCCGGGAGGCCGCAGAGCCGCAGCGCGTAGTAGGCCTCGGCGGTGGTCGACAGGTCCGCCGGGCCCGAGTACCAGACCCGCCAGCCGCCGTCGTCGCCCTGGGTGGCCAGCAGCTCGTTGGCGAGCCGCCGCCGCAGCCCGTCGTCGGCGAGGCCGAGCGCCTCCAGCAGGAAGACGTGCTCGGCGGTGATGGTCGGGTTCGACTCGAGCTCGCCCCACCAGTAGCCCTCGGGGGACTGCAGCCGGCGCAGGTGGGCCTCGCCGCGCTCGAGCGCGTCGCGGGCCTCGTCGCGCACCGCCGCCCCGCTGGCCGCGCCGGTGGTCACCGCGGCCTCCGAGACCCGGGCGCCGGAAGAGCGGCCGAGGTCGAGGGCTCGTGACCGCCCCTCCGCTCGCCGCGGAACCACTCGACCGCGTCCGCGAGCGCGACCCGCACGGGCGACTGCGGCATCCCCAGCTCGCGGACCGCGCGCGAGCCGTCGGCGAACATCC
>DATAGF010000131.1:0-11247 GCA_036257075.1 Miltoncostaeaceae bacterium | reverse complement strand
GGCGGCCGCCTCGGACGACACCTACCGCCTCAACGGCCGCGTGGCAGCGGGCGCCCCCACCGACGCCGCCGCCCGGGCCCAGAGCGCGGCGGGGCTGCGCTTCACGGTGGTCGACAAGGAGAACCCCGACCAGCGCGTGCGGGTGCTCTATCGCGGCTCGGTCCCCGACCAGTTCAAGGCCGGCCGCGAGGTGGTGGTGACCGGACGGGTCGAGGACGGCACCTTCGTGGCCCGGGCCGACTCGCTGATCACCCTCTGCCCGTCCAAGTTCACCGACCGCCCCGAGGACACGGCGGCCTGAGCCCCGCCCCTCGGCCGGCCCGTCCTAGACGAGGAGCTCATAGCCGAGCTCCTTGACGATCGCCTTCAGCCGCTCGACCTCGTCCGGGGTCGGCTCCGCCGGCGGCGGCGGGAGGGTGCGGCTCGGGGCGGGCTCGCTGGTCGCCCTGACGAGGTCCTCGAAGCCGCCGGGGACCAGGACGAAGAGCATCCGGCAGCCCTGCGGGCCGACCGTGAAGCGATGGGGGATGTCGCGCGGCCCGAAGACGTAGTCGCCCGCGCCCGCCTGGATGGTCTCGCCGCCGACCTCGAACGAGACCTCGCCCTCGAGGACCCAGAAGCCCTCGTCGTCGCGGTGGTGGACGTGGAGCGGCGCCTGGGCGCCGGGCGGCTCGGTCACCTCCACGATGGACATGAGCCCGCCCGTGTCGGCGGCGGTCGCCTTGATCTCGGCGAGGGCCCCGAACCACCACCTGGCCTCCCCCTCGCCTCCTCGGACCGTCTTCGGCTCGAGCGCGGGCGGCGTGTCGGTCTGCTGTGTCATGGCTCCTCCTCGGGGGCTCCGTGTCGTGGAGGCGACGCTATGGCGTGCGCGTCAGCCCGCCCATTCCAGAAATCTGGTGTTTACGAGGGCCTTCGTGCCGACCTAGGCTGCGCTCATGGGGGTGCTTGCGAAGGAGCGCGCCCGTGACCGGATCGCCGAGCTCGCGAGGCGCGGCCACGACCTGGTGGCCTTCTGGCAGGCGTGCACCGAGGTCCTGGAGGCGGCCGTCCCCCACTACGACAAGCCGTGCTGGTACACGCTCGACCCGGCGTCGCTGCTGATCACGAGCCACTACCACGACGGGCTGCCGGAGTACCCGGCCAAGATGCTGCGCCACGAGTACTACGACGATGACGTGAACCGAGTCTCGGACGTGGCCCGGTCGGAGTCCGGGATCTCGACCCTCCACGAGGCGACCGGAGGCGATCCTTCGTCCAGCCCCAGCTGGCACATGAACATGGCGATGGGCGGCGACCAGGAGATGATCGCCGCGATGCGGACCGGCGGGGCCGTCTGGGGCGCGGTCGGCGTCTATCGCGCGCCGGGCGAGCCGATGTTCGACGACGGGGACAAGGCCTTCCTGAAGGCGGTGGGGCCCGACCTGGCGACCGGCGCTCGCGCGGGGTTGCTGGTCGGCGAGGCGCGGGATCCGCAGTGGCCCGACTCGCCGGGGCTGGTCGTCCTGTCCGAGGCCGGGGAGGTCGAGTCGACGACGCCCGGGGTCGAGCGCTGGCTGGCCGACCTCCCCGACGGGGACCTGGACGCCGGCCGGCTGCCGACCGCCGTCCACGCCGTGGCCGGCCGCGCGCTGCGAACGGCGCAGGGTCACGACGATCCGGGCCAGGTCGCGCTCGCCCGCGTGCTCTCGCGCTCGGGGACCTGGATCGTCCTGCACGGCACCTCGCTCGTGACCTCGGGCTCGCGGCGGGCGGCCGTGATCGTCGAGCCCGCCCACCCGGCCCGGATCACGCCGCTGCTGATGTCCGCCTACGGGCTGACCGAGCGCGAGCAGGAGGTCACCCGCCTGGTCCTCCAGGGCGACTCGACCGTTCAGATCGCCCAGCTCCTGGTCGTCTCCCCGCACACGGTCCAGGAGCACCTGAAGAAGATCTTCGAGAAGACCGGCGTCCGCAGCCGGCGCGAGCTGGTGGGCAAGGTGTTCTTCGCCCACTACGAGCCCCGCTTCCGCGACAACGAGCATCGCGCCCTCGAGGGCGACCCGCTCCGCGGCGAGCCGTTCCCGGCCGAGGCAGCCGGCTCGGTTGCGCCGGCAGAGGGCCGGGAGGACCATGACCGCGATGGCCTACGACGAGGATCTGGCCGATCGCATCCGTGAGCTGGTGGGGGGTGAGCCCGGCGTCACCGAGCAGGCGATGTTCGGCGGCCTGGCCTTCCTGGTCGGCGGGAACATGGCCGTCGCCGCCAGCGGCCAGGGTGGCCTGATGGTGCGCGTCGAGCCCGAGGAGACCGAGGCGCTCCTCGCGCAGCCGCACGCGCTGCCGTTCGAGATGCGCGGCCGCGAGATGCGGGGCTGGGTCCGGGTCGATTCCGAGGGGCTGCAAACAGCGCGTGAGCTCGCGCCATGGCTGGCGCGCGGGGTCGCGTATGCGCGCTCGCTCCCCGCGAAGCCGTAGGCTGGCCGGTGCGGGGCCGCAGCAGATGCACGCCGACGCCCTCACGACCGCTCGCGAGGCATACGGCCGACGCGCGTGGACGCAAGCGCACGAGCTCCTCTCGCGCCGCGACGAGGCGCAGGCCCTCGGCCCAGAGGACCTGGAGCGCCTGGCGGTGGCGTCCTACATGCTCGGCCGCGACGACGAGCAGCTCGCGGCGCTCGCGCGGGCCCACCATGCCCACGGCTGAACGGCGACCGCGCGGGCGCCGTGCGCGCCGCGTTCTGGCTCGGCGTCCACCTCCTGCTCCGAGGCGAGATCGGTCGCGCGACCGGATGGCTCGGGCGTGCCCAACGGCTCGTGGAGGGCGAGGACGGCGACTGCGTGGAGCGCGGCTACCTCGCGTCGGCGGACGCGCTTCGGTGCATGGCCGCCGGCGACTGGCGCGGGACGCGCGAGGCGGCGGCGGACGCGATCGGCGTCGGCGAGCGCTTCGGCGATCCGGACGTGGTCGCGCTCGGGCTCATCGACCTCGGTCGCGCGCTGATCGAGGAGGGCTCGGTCTCGGAGGGGATCGAGAAGCTCGACGAGGCAATGGTGGCGGCGGCGGCGGGGGAGCTGTCGCCCGTCGCGACGGGGTTCGTCTACTGCGGCGTGATCGAGGGCTGCCACATCACCTACGAGCTGGCGCGCGCACGCGAGTGGACCGCCGCGCTGACCGACTGGTGCGCGCAGCAGCCGGACCTCGTCCCGTTCACCGGCACCTGCCTCGTGCACCGCGCTGAGATCCTGCAGATCCGCGGCTCGTGGACCGACGCCCTGATCGAGGCTCGCCTCGCCTTCGAGCGCTTCACCGAGCGAGGCGACCGGCGGGCGGCGGGCGAGGCGTCCTATCGGTGCGGCGAGATCCTCCGGGTGAGAGGGGACCTCGCCGGCGCCGAGAGCGCGTTCAGGGAGGCCCGTCGGAACGGCCGTGAGCCCCAGCCAGGCCTCGCGCTGCTCCGCCTCGCGCAGGGGCGCGTCGAGGCCGGGGCGGCGGCCCTCAGCGGGGCCATCGACGCGGCCGTCGGCTGGGTCGAGCGCGCCCGGCTCCTCCCCGCCCACATCGAGATCGCCCTCTCGGCCGGGGACGTCGACGCGGCGCGGGCCGCCTGTGAGGAGCTGGACGGGATCGCCCGAACCAACGGGCGGACGATGCTGCTCGCGGCCGCGGCCCAGGCGCGGGGGGCGGTCGAGCTCGCCGCCGGCGACGCCCGCGCGGCGGCGCGGCTGCTCCGGCACTCGTCGCAGCTCTGGCTGGAGCTCGAGGCGCCGTACGAGGCGGCGCGCGCTCGTCTCCTGGTGGCCGAGGCGTGCCGCTCGATGGGTGACGGCGAGACCGCCGAGCTGGAGGCCGAGGCTGCACGCGACGAGCTCGCGCGCCTGGGCGCGGAGATCGACCTCGCCCGCGCCGCGCCGGCACCCCCGATCGCCGCCGGCGGCCCGCACGGCCTGACCCCCCGCGAGATCCAGGTGCTCCGCAGGCTCGCGACGGGGGAGAGCAACAAGGCCATCGCCGCCCGGCTCGGCGTGAGCCGGCGGACCGTGGACCGGCACGTGAGCAACCTGTACGCGAAGCTCCACGTCTCCTCGCGCGCCGCGGCGACGGCGTACGCCTACGAGCACGAGATCGTCTGACCGGCCGTCTGGGTCGAATTACCCACACGTGCGGAACGCTGAGGTTGGGCGGTTCGACCGAAGCGTCCTCCCGGCTCCCCGGACATGCTCGCCGGAGGGGCGGACATGCGACCGAGGGGGAGACGGTGACCACACTGGACACGGGCATCACGATGCAGCAGGACGTGCTGGGCGCAGCGCGTCGCCTGGCGCCGGCCATCGCCGCCCGCGCCGATGAGGTCGAGGCGGGCCGTCGCCTGCCGCGCGACCTGCTCGACGAGCTGATCGCCGCCGGCGTGTTCCGCCTGGTGCGACCGGCCACCCACGGCGGCGTCGGCGCCGACCTTCCGGGCGCCATGCGCGTGTTCGAGGCGCTCGCCCGGGCCGACGCGTCGGTGGGCTGGACGGCCATGATCGGATCGGGCTCGTGGTGCGACCTCGCCTCGCTGCCTCGCGCCTCATTCGACGAGCTGTTCTCCGGCGCGCCTGACGTCATCACGGCCGGCGTCTTCAGCCCGAGCGGCTCGATCGCCGTCGACGGTGACGGCTATCGCGTGACCGGCCGCTGGAGCTTCGCCAGCGGCTGCGAGCATGCCGACTGGATCTACGGCAACTGCATCGAGGGAATCGTCGACGGCGTCCCGCGGCTTCGCATCGCCGTCTTCTCGCCCGGCCAGGTGGTGATCGAGGACACGTGGACCGTGTCCGGCCTCTGCGGGACGGGCAGCCACCACTTCCACGTCGACTCCGTGCTCGTGCCGGCCGAGCTGACGCTGAACCCGATGGCCGACCCGCCCTCCGTGGACGCCCCGATCGTCCGCGTCCCGCCCCCGTCGCTGTTCGCGCTCGCCGTCGCCGGCGTCGCGCTCGGCGCCGCGCAGGGCGCCATGGACGACATCGTCGCCGTCGCCGCGGACAAGGTGCCCCTCCTCCGGAGCCGGCCCCTCGGCACGAGCCCGACCTTCCAGCTCGAGCTGGCGACCGCCGACACCGAGCTCCGCGCGGCGCGGGCGCTGATCTACGAGACCGCGGAGGCGGCCTGGGAGGCCGCGGTGGCAGCCACGGAGCTCACGCTCCCCGATCGCGCGAGGATCCGAGCCGCGGCCGCCTGGGCGACCGAGCGCGCGGCGGACGTGGTCAGGGCCGCCTACCGGGCCGGCGGCGGCGGCTCCATCTACGCCGCCTCCCCGCTGCAACGGCGCCTGCGGGACATCGACGCCCTGAGCCAGCACTTCCTCGTCAGGCGCGACACGCTGACCACCGCCGGCGCCATCCTGGCCGGCCAGGATGTGGACGTCATGGTGTTCTGATCGCCGGGCCCGGCCGCGCGTCCCGTGCCGGCGTGAGAGACTGGCCGGGACCGCCACGGGGAGCTCGGCCATGGCCACCGGAGACTGCAGCAACGAGCGGGTGACCCGGGACGCGCCGGACGCCCGGGTGCGGGACGCGATGGTGACGTCGCCCAAGACGATGCCCGCCGACGGGACCGTCGCCGACCTGCGGGCGATGTTCGCGAACCGCCACGTGGTGTCGGCGCTGCTCGTCGACGGTTCGGAGTTCGTCGGGCTCGTGCATCGCGACGAGGTCAACGACGACGTGCCGGACGAGCGGCCGGCGCGACTGCTCGCCCGCCGCGAGGTGGCGACGATCGGTCCTGACGCTCCGCTGGCGGAGGCGTTGACCGTTCTCGACGAGCGCGCCGATCGCCGGCTCGTGGTGCTGGACCCGGACGGCCGCACGCTGCGCGGGCTCCTATGCCTGACCGGCGATCGCGACGGGTTCTGCGTGAGCTGAGCCGGCCGGCGCCGCCCCGGCCGGCTGCGGCTTTGCGGCCGGGGGGCCACGGGGCGGCGGCGGGCTAGACCATCTCCGCCATCGCGAGGATGTCGTCGCGCGAGAGCTTGCCGACCAGGTCGGGGTGCTGCTCGGCGAGGTGGCGCTCGACGACCGCGATCAGCTCGTCCTCGCTCTCGCCGCGCGCGACCTCGCCGCACTCGCAGTTCATGATCAGGGCCACCGGCTTCCTCCCCGCCGCCGCGTCTCCGCTCCCGGAGCCTGCCCGCCCGACCTTTCTCCGACCTTGGGCGGCGGGCCCAGCAGCCGGCGATGCAGCGCCTGCAGCTCGGCGCCCGGCGCGACGCCGAGCTCGTCGCGCAGCGAGCGCCGCAGCGCGTCGTACGCCTGGAGCGCCTCCGCGGTGTTTCCCTGCGCCGCCAGGGCCTCCATGAGGAGCCCGTAGCCGGCCTCCCTGAAAGGCGCGAGCCTGACGAGCGTGCGGCCGGCCCGTTCCGCCGCCGGCAGCTCGGTGCCGCCGATCCGCAGGCTGGCGACCCCGACGCAGGCGAGCGCGCGGAGCCGGATGTCCTCCAGCCGCCTGCGGAGCTCGTCGATCCACGGCGCCTCGAAGCCGGCGAGGATTCCCCGGTTGGCCGTGTGCAGCGCGACGCGCGCCGGGCCGGCCGCGCCCGCCCAGTCCCCGAGCGCGACGGCCGACTCGGCCCGGTGGATGGCCAGCACGGCGGCCTCGAGGTCGACCCAGGCCTCGGGCATCGAGAGCCGCAGGTGGGAGCGGCCCTCGATCGACCCCGGCCCGAGCGATCCCCTGAGCTTGGAGAGCAGGACGCTGAGGGCCGACTCCGGCTTCGGAGGGAGCTCGCCGGGCCAGAGCGCCTCGACCAGCTCGTCACGGCTGAGCGGGCGATCGCGGTTTGCCGCCAGGTAGACGAGCAGCATCGGCCCCTGGCGTCCAGGGAGGCCGGCCTCGACTCGCCGGCCGTCGATCTGCACGACGACTCGCCCGCAGATCTGGATCCTCGCTGCCAACCGAGGCCCCCAAGCCCTTGGGAGGGGGACGGAACCTACAGTCAACCGCCCCCGCCCACAATGCACGGCGATCCCTCCCGGGGCGCCGACATCCCGGGGAACCCCACGTGAGGGAGGAGGCTCGCCATGACCACCACGACCTGCCCGAAGGTGAAGGACCCGGCGACCGCCGAGTGGGAGCGCTCGATCCGGCCCTTCCGGCTGCTCCTTTAGCCTGTCGGCAACCGCAGGAGGGAGCGCCGCGTGAAGTGGGTCCTGTTCTACGAGTCGGCCGACGACGTGGCCGCGAAGGCACCGGAGCACTTCCCCGACCACTGGGCCCGCTGCCTGGAGTTCCACGAGCGCGGCCTCCTGGAGCTCGTCGGGACCTTCGAGGACCCCCAGTCGCAGGGCTCGATGGCCGTCTTCGCCACGCGGGAGGCGGCCGAGGAATTCGCCGAGGGCGACCCGTTCGTGAGGCACGGCGTCGTGCGCCGGTGGGAGGTGCGCGGCTGGAACGAGGCGATCTCGGGTTCCTGAGCGCCGCCCGGGTCAACCCGTCGCGTCGAGGAGCCTCAGACCGGCTCCTGCGCGGGTTGTGCCGTGTACGCGAGGCCATCGCGGAGCTTGCTCAGCGCGGCCGCCTCGATCTGACGAGCGCGCTCCGCGGTCAGGCCGAGCGCGCCGCCGATCTGGCTCAGGGTCTGCGCCGGCTGCCCGAGCCCGTAATGGGCCCGGATCACGGCGCGCGCCCGCTCGTCGAGCCCTCGGGCAAGGTCGTGGACATGGCTGATCTCGATCTCGTCGAGCACCTGCTCGTACTCGTGCTCGGCGAGCGGATCGGCGATCGAATCTCGCAGCAGGACGGTGGTCTCCTCCTCTGGCCGCAGCCGCTCCTCGAGGCCGCGTGGCATCCGCTCGGTCGCCAGCAGGCTCGCGAGCTGCTCCGGCGTGAACCCGGTCGCGCTCCCCAGCTCCGCGTTCGTGGGCTCGGCGCCGTGGGCCCGGAGGTGCTCGATCCGCGCCCTCCTGATCTGCGCCAGGCCCCGGACGGCGCGGTCTGACAGCGCCACCGGCCGCGTGAGCTGCGCGACCAGCTCCTGCATCGCCTTGCGGACGCGGAACGACGCGTAGGCCCAGAAGGGCGTGCCGAGGCCGGCGTCGTACCGGCGCGCCGCGAACAACAGCCCGGTCACGCCCTCGTGCACGAGCTCCTGGCGGTCGACGCCGATGCCCATGGGGAAGCGGCGGGCGAGGCCGGCGATCGCCGGCAGGAACGCCTCGACCAGCTCCCGGCACGCGTCCGCGTCGCCGGCCCGGGCTGCGAGCACGAGCGCGCGCTCCTCTCCCGGGGCGAGCTGCTGCTGAGGCTGCATGGCCACCACCCCCTCCCCCGGTCGCGAGGCGGTTCGATCATGGCAGGCGGCGGGCCGGGGAGGAAAGCCGCCTTGCGTTCGGGCGGCGCCGGCTTACTGGGCCGTCTGGCCGTCTCCGCCCATCCAACTCAGGAGGCCGACATGAGCACGGACATGAAGCTCGAGGTGGTCGTCATCCCGGTCTCGGATGTCGACCGCGCGAAGGACTTCTACGGAGGCTTGGGGTGGAGGCTCGATGTCACGCCGCCCGGCGTGGTTCAGTTCACGCCGCCCGGCTCCCCGTGCTCGGTCCAGTTCGGCGCGAACCTCACGACGGCCGAGCCCGGTTCGGCTCAGCACAACTACCTCGTCGTCGACGACCTCGAGGCGACCCGGGACGAGCTGCTCGCCGCCGGCGTCGAGCTGGGCGAGTTCTGGCACATCGGCCCGGAGGGCCGCGTCAGCGGTCTGGATCCCGAGCGCCGGAGCTACTTCTCGCGCGCCGACCTCACCGATCCCGACGGCAACACCTGGTGGCTGCAGGAGATCACGACGCGGCTGGCCGGCCGGATCGACCCCGCCGCCGGGACGACGTACTCGTCCATCGCGGACCTGGCGAGCGCCCTGCGGCGCGCGGAGGCGGCCCACGGCGAGCACGAGAAGCGCACCGGGCAGCGCGACGAGGACTGGCCCTCCTGGTACGCGGAGTACATGATCAAGGAGCAGTCCGGGGAGGAGCTTCCGACGTGAGCGCCGACTACGACGTCATCGTCCTGGGGGCAGGCGCCCCCGGCGAGCATTGCGCCGCCGCGCTGGCCGAGGGCGGCCTGCGGGTCGCCGTCGTCGAGCGGGAGCTGGTCGGGGGCGAGTGCTCGTACTGGGCGTGCATCCCGTCCAAGACGCTGCTCCGCCCCGGCGAGGCCGTGCAGGGCGCGCGCGACGTCGGGGCGAGCGCGGAGGTGAACGTCGAGGCAGCGCTCGCGTGGCGCGACTACATGGTCTCGAAGTGGTCCGACGCCGGGCCGGAGCGCTGGCTCGCGGAGCGGGGCATCGCCCTCATCCGGGGGACGGGCAGGCTCGCGGGCCCGGGTGCGGTCGAGGTCGACGGCGTGCGCCACACTGCCGAGCACGTCGTGGTCGCGTGCGGCGCCGACCCCACCATCCCCCCGGTGCCGGGCCTGCGAGAGCTCCCGGGGCTCTGGGGCACCCGCGAGGCCACGAGCATGACGGAGATCCCCGGGCGCCTCATCGTCCTGGGCGGCGGGCCGGCCGGCCTTGAGCTCGCCCAGGTCGTCAACCGCCTGGGCGGCGAGGTGGCGCTGGTGGAGGGCGCCGGGCACGTGCTCGCCCGCGAGCCCGCGCCGCTCGGCGAGGCCCTCGCCGCGGCCCTGCGCCGGGATGGCATCGAGATCAACGTCGGCGTCCACGCCACCGCGGCCCGCCGCGAGGGCGACGACTGCGTCCTGGAGCTCGAGGACGGGCGGGAGCTCCGCGGCGAACGCATTCTGGTCGCCGCCGGGCGGCGCCCGCGGGTCGAGGGGATCGGCCTCGAGACGGTCGGCGTCGTCGCCGACCCCCGCGGGATCCCCGTGGACGACCACCTGCGCGCGGGCGAGCGCCTCTGGGCCATCGGCGACGTCACCGGCACCTGGCCGCTGACACATGTCGGCGAGTACGAGGGCGAGGTGGTGGCGGCGAACATCCTCGGCGAGCCCCGGCCCGCCAACTACGAGGCCGTGCCGAGCGTCACCTACACCGATCCCGAGGCCGGGGCGGTCGGCGCCGGCGAGGCCGCCTTCAGCGGCAGCGCGCCGCTGGCCGAGATCCCGAGAATGCAGACCTACACCCACGCGTACGCCGAAGTGGGCGGCTTCCTGACGCTGCTGAGCGACGGCGAGCGCCTCGTCGGCGCCTACGCGCTCGGCCCCGAGGCCGGCGAGTGGCTGCAGCAGGCGACGCTGGCGATCCGCGCCCGCGTCCCCCTCGACGTGCTGTCCGACACCATCCAGCCCTTCCCGACCTTCTCCGAGATCCACGCCGCCGCGCTCAAATCGCTTCGGGCGGCGATCGCCGCGGAACGCCGGCCCGCCGAGAGGGGGACGCGATGAGCGCGCTCAGCGGACAGACCGTCGTGCTGATCGGCGGGAGCGCCGGCATCGGCCTCGAGACGGCCCGCCTGGCGCGCGCCGAGGGCGCCGAGGTGGTCCTCACGGGCCGCAATCGCGAGCGCCTGGAGGGCGCCGCGGCCGAGGTGGGCGCCGAGCGCACGGCGGCCTTCGACGCCACCGACTTCCTCCGGCTCGAGCGGTTCTTCGCCGACCTGCCGACGCCGATCGACCACGTGCTGGTCACCGGCCCCGGTCCCTATTACGCGCCGCTGGCGGAGTTCGACTTCGAGGCGGCGCGCCGCGATCTGGAGTCGCACATCCTGCTCCCGCTGCAGGTCGCGAGAAGCGCCGTCGGCAGGGTTCGCGCCGGCGGGACCCTCCTCTTCATGGGCGGCACCGGTGGCCGCGCGACGGCGCCGGGCTTCGCCCTCATCTCGGCGCTCACGGCCGCGGGTCCCGCGATGACCAGGAACCTCGCCCTCGAGCTCGCGCCGATCCGCGTGAACCTGATCGCGGCCGGGTTCGTCGACACGCCGCTCTCGGCGGCGCTCCTCGGCGACCAGCTGGACGCCCGCCGCGAGCAGCTCCGCACGACGCTGCCCATCCGACGCGTCGTCGGCCCGGCGGACATCGCCGCCCTCGCCGTCCACCTCATGGCGAACACGGCGGTCACCGGCGCGACCTACGACATCGACGGCGGCCAGCAGCTCGTCCACTAGCTCCGCCGGCTGAGGGAGGTCCGAACGACGGACGAGTGGTTCTGGACGATCGGGCTCGGTCCCGCGGCCCGGCGTCTTCTCCAGCGTGGTCGTCGGCAGCGGGGCGGCGGCCGTCCCCATCCAGCTGGCCGGGCCGCTCGCGGAGTGGGTCCTCGCCCCCGACCTCGACCG
>DATAGF010000192.1:0-6486 GCA_036257075.1 Miltoncostaeaceae bacterium | reverse complement strand
CCGGCCAGCGCGACGGCCATCCCGGCGAGCGCGACCGCGCCCGGCGAGCGGCCGGCCGCGAGGTCGATGGCCAGGGGCAGCAGCGCCCCCAGGGCCGAGATCGGGGCCACCAGGCCCATCGTCCCGACCGCCAGGGCGCGGTAGAAGGCCGCCAGGCCGATCACCCCGCTCACCCCGGCGGCGATGCCGAGCCCGTAGCCCGCCGCCGAGGGCGGCGATGGCCGTGTCGCGGCGAGGGCCACCAGCGCCAGCACGAGCCCAGCGGCCTGCGAGAACGCCACCACGGCGATGGCCGATGCGCGGCGGCTGGCGAGGCCGCCGAAGAAGTCGCCGACCCCCCAGGACAGGCCCGAGGCCAGCCCCAGGGCGATGGCGAGCACGCGGGTCGGCTAGCCGATCCCCCTCGGGGTCACTCGGTCCCGGCCCCCACCAGCGGGAGCGCGGCGGGCTCGGGCGCGGCGAGCAGCACCGGCCGCAGCACCTCGCCGGTGCGCGACTCCGGCGACGCCGCGATCGCCTCGGGCGGCCCTGCGGCGACGAGGGCGCCGCCGTTGTCACCGCCCTCCGGCCCCAGGTCGATGACCCAGTCCGCCGACTTGACCACGTCGAGGTTGTGCTCGATCACCACCACCGTGTTGCCCTGGTCGACGAGCCGCTGTAGCACTTCCAGCAGCTTCTCGATGTCGGCGAAGTGCAGGCCGGTGGTGGGCTCGTCCAGGATGTAAAGGGTGCTGCCGGTGGCCACCTTGGAGAGCTCGGTGGCCAGCTTGACGCGCTGCGCCTCGCCGCCGGAGAGGGTCGTGGCGGGCTGGCCGAGGCGCACGTAGTCCAGGCCGACGTCGTGCAGCGTCTGCAGACGGCGGTGGATCCGCGGGACGGCCGCGAAGGCCTGCACGGCCTCCTCCACGCTCATCTCCAGCACCTCGTGGATGGTCCGCCCGCCGTAGCGCACCGTGAGCGTCTCGCGGTTGTAGCGCTTGCCCCCGCAGACCTCACACGGGACGTAGACGTCCGGCAGGAAGTGCATCTCGATGGTGATGGTCCCGTCGCCCTTGCACGCCTCGCAGCGGCCGCCCTTGACGTTGAAGCTGAAGCGGCCCGGCGTGTAGCCGCGGGCCCGGGCCTCCGGCGTCATGGCGAAGAGCTGGCGGATGTGGTCGAAGAGGCCGGTGTAGGTGGCCGGGTTGCTGCGGGGCGTGCGGCCGATCGGCGACTGGTCGATGTCGATGACCTTGTCGATGTTCCCCGCGCCCTCGATGCGGTCGTGGGCGCCGGGGCGCACCGGGCGGCGGCCGACCCGGCCCGCCAGCGCCTTCAGCAGCACCTCGTTCACCAGCGTGCTCTTCCCCGAGCCCGAGACGCCGGTCACGCAGGTGAGCGCCGCGAGCGGGAACCCGGCGTCGATGCCGCGCAGGTTGTTCTCGCGCGCGCCCCTGACCGTGATCCACCCCTTCCCCGGGCGGCGCGACGGCGGCACCGGGATCGCGCGCCGGCCCGACAGGTAGGCGCCGGTGACCGACGCGGGCTCGGCCTCGAGGTCGGCGACGGAGCCCTCGGCGACGATCCGGCCGCCGTGCTCGCCGGCCCCGGGGCCCATGTCGATGAGGTGGTCGGCGCTGCGGATCATCTCCTCGTCGTGCTCGACGACCAGCACCGAGTTGCCCTGGTCGCGGAGCCGCTCCAGGGTCCCGATGAGCTTGCGGTTGTCGACCTGGTGGAGGCCGATGGAGGGCTCGTCGAGGATGTAGAGCACCCCGACGAGGCCGGAGCCGATCTGGGTCGCCAGCCGGATGCGCTGGGCCTCGCCGCCCGAGAGGGTCCCGGCGGCGCGGGCGAGGGCGAGGTAGCCGACGCCGACGTCGTCGAGGAACCGCAGCCGGGCGCGCACCTCCTGGATGATCCGCGCCGCGATCAGGGCCTGGGTGTCGCTGAGCTCGATGTCGGCGAAGAAGGCGAGCGCATCGGTGACCGAGAGCTCGCAGAGCTCGGAGATGTTGCGCCCGGCCACCGTGACCGCCAGCGCCTCCGGCTTGAGGCGGGCGCCGTGACAGGCCGGGCACGGGCGCAGCGACATGAACTGCTCGACGTTCTCGCGCACCGCGGAGGACATCGAGGTGGCGTGCTGGCGCCTGAGCTGCGGGATCACGCCCTCGAACCAGCCCCAGCTGCCGCCCTTGCGCCGTCGCCCCAGGTAGAGGCGCTCGCGCCGGCGGGGCCCCTCGAGCAGCAGCCTGCGCTGGCGCTCGGGGAGCTTGCGCCAGGGCTTGTGGAGGTCGATGCCGTGCTGCTCGCCGATCGCGACCAGCAGCAGGTCGTAGTAGTCGGTCGTGCGGTCGGTCCAGGGCAGGAGCGCGCCCTCCGCGAGCGTGCGCTCGGCGTCGACCAGCAGCTCGGGGTCGATCTCGAGCGTGAAGCCCAGGCCGGTGCACTGGGGGCACGCGCCGTGGGGCGAGTTGAAGGAGAAGGTCCGCGGGGCCAGCTCGGCCATGACCGCCCCGTGCACCGGGCATGCGAAGCGCTCGGAGTAGATCCAGGAGCGCGCCTCGGCCGCCGGGTCGCGCGGCACCTCCTCGATCCGGACCAGCCCGTCGGAGAGCTGGGTCGCCGTCTCCAGGCTGTCGGTGAGGCGGCGGCGCAGGTCGTCGCGCATGATCAGCCGGTCGACCACCGCCTCGATCGTGTGGGCGCGGTTGCGGTCGAGGGCCGGCGCCTCCTCCAGCGTGTGGACCTCGCCGTCGACCGCCACGCGCGCGAAGCCCTCGGCCCGGATCTGCTCGAGCACGTCGCGGTGCTCCCCCTTGCGGTCGCGGACGAGCGGCGCGAGCACCAGGAAGCGGGTCCCCTCCGGCAGTGCGAGCACCTGGTCGGCGATCTGCTCGACGCTCTGGCCGGTGATCGGCCGCCCGCAGATCGGGCAGTGCGGCTGGCCGACGCGGGCGTAGAGCAGGCGGAGGTAGTCGTAGACCTCGGTGACGGTCGCCACGGTCGAGCGCGGGTTGCGGCTGGTGGTCTTCTGGTCGATCGAGATCGCGGGCGAGAGCCCGTCGATGTGGTCGACGTCGGGCTTGTCCATCTGGCCGAGGAACTGGCGCGCGTAGGCCGACAGGCTCTCGACGTAGCGGCGCTGCCCCTCGGCGTAGAGCGTGTCGAAGGCGAGGCTCGACTTCCCGCTTCCCGACAGGCCCGTGATGACCACGAGCTCGTCGCGCGGGATGCTCACCGTGACGTCGCGCAGGTTGTGCTCGCGCGCCCCCACGACGTGGATGGCAGGGGCGGGCGAGTGGCTCGGCGGCGGCACCGGTCAAGTGTAGTGAGGGCCCCGGCCCGCCCGCCGGTCCGCCGCCTGTCCCGGCGGCCCAGCGGTGTGCGCGCGGGTTGGCCCCGGGTACATACGTACCACGCGGCGCCGTCCCTACGGTCGGGATGGTGCTATCACCTCGTCGGTTGACCTTCGTCCGGACCCCACTCGCCCTGCTCGTCGCGCTGGCGGCGCTCGTGGTTGCGACCCCGGCGCTCGCCGCCGGCGGGTCCTCCCAGGTCCCCGACGCCGTCGTCCAGCCGCTCGGCTCCGAGACCGCCGCCGTGGTGCCCTACCGCGCGCTGGTCGGAGCCGCCGACGCCCGCAACCTGAACGCCGCGGTGGTCGACACCTCGAGCTATTGGGTCGCGGCGATCGACGGCGAGGGCAAGGTGATCGCGGCCTCCATCCCCCGGCCCAAGGCCGGGCAGGACTTCGCCCAGACGACCGCCCCGGGCGCGACGGCCGCCCCGCGCGCGCCGACGAAGGGCCTGCCCGGCGCATTCGACCTGGCCGCGCGGCTGCGGGCCGACGGCGTGGCGGTGCTCGGGCCGGCGAAGGAGCAGTCCGGCTCCGGCTCCGGGATGAGCGGCCTGACGCGCTTCCTGCTGCTGCCGGTCGGCTTCGCGCTGATCGCGGCGTTCATCGTGGGCGGGATGCTCCTCATCCGCGGCCGCAACCCCGGCGGCCGGGGCCTGGGCGGCCGCGGCGGGGCCGCCGGCCACGGGAGGATCCGCAAGACGGCCCAGGTCGAGGCCCCGGCCACCCGCTTCTCCGACGTCGCCGGCTGCGACGAGGCCGTTGAGGAGCTGCGCGAGGTCGTGGTCTTCCTGGAGGAGCCCGAGCGCTTCCGGCGCGTCGGCGCCCGGATGCCGCGCGGGGTCGTCCTCCACGGCCCGCCCGGCACCGGCAAGACCCTGCTGGCGAGGGCCGTCGCCGGCGAGTCGGGCGTCCCCTTCTTCGCTCTCTCGGGGTCGGACTTCGTCGACACCTACGTCGGCGTGGGCGCCGCCAGGGTGCGCGACCTGTTCGCCCGGGCCCGCCGGAGCGAGGCGGGCGCGATCATCTTCTTCGACGAGATCGACGCCATCGGGCGCACCCGTGGCGCGGGCCAGACGGGCGCCGACTCCGAGCGCGAGGGCACCCTCAACCAGCTGCTCGTCGAGCTGGACGGGTTCGGGGACCGGGAGCGGATCGTCGTCATCGCGGCCACCAACCGCCTCGACATGCTCGACAAGGCGCTCCTCCGCCCTGGCCGCTTCGACCGCCGCGTGCAGGTCGGGCTGCCCGCCGAGGCGGGGCGCCTGGCGATCCTGAGGCTCCACGCGAGCGGCGTGCCGATCGCCCACCCGGAGTCGCTCGAGGGCCTTGCCCGCGTGACGGCGGGCTTCGCCGGCGCCGACCTTGCGAACATCGTCAACGAGGCCGCGATCATGGCCGCCCGCGCGGGCCGCGACTCGGTCCTGGCGGCCGACCTCGACGAGGGCATGCTGCGGGCGGTCGCGGGGCCCCAGCGCAGCGACCGGCGCATCGGCGAGGGCGAGCTGGAGGTGATCGCCTGGCACGAGGCCGGCCACGCCCTCGCCGCCGAGCTCTGCCCGACCCACCAGAAGGCCCAGCGGGTCACGATCCTCTCACGCGGCGACGCGGGCGGCCTGGCCCTCTACGGGAGCAACGACCGCGCTCTCACCTCCCAGCAGGACCTGCACGAGCGCATGGTCGTGGCCATGGCGGGGCGGGCGGCCGAGCAAACCCGCTTCGGCGTCATCTCATCCGGCGCCGCCAACGACCTCGAGCAGGTCAACCGGATGGCCCGGGAGGCGGTCGAGCGGCTCGGCTTCTCGCCGCGGGTCGGGCAGATCATCTCGGCCGCCGGCCCCTACGAGGTCCCGGTGTCGGCCGAGACCCGCCGCGTCATCGACGACGAGGTCCGGCGCATGGTCGACGCCGCCTATGAGGACGCCGTCGCCCTGCTGGCGGACCACCGCGACGAGCTGGACGCCCTTGCGGCGATCCTCCTGGAGCGCGAGCAGATCGACCGGGGCGAGATCGAGGAGGCGCTGGCCGCGCTCACGGGGGGCGGGCGCCGCCGGCCGGCCCGCGCCGACGCGCTGCCGACGGCGCGCGAGCCCGTGGCCGTCGCAGAGCCGGACGAGGCGCCCGTCGCGGTGGAGCCGCCGGCCCGGCCCGCCCGCAGGCGGCTCGGCCTGCCCGTGCCCTCGCGGCGGCGCGTCCGCGCCGGGGCGGAGGCCGCCGCCGCGGCCCTCCACTCGGTCACCCTGCCGCTGCGGCGCTCCGACGCCGTCCGGCGCCGGCTGCGGCGCAAGCGGCCGCGGACCGCCTAGCCTAGGCGGCCGCCCCGGCCCGCAGGTCGGCGACCACCCGCTCGGCGTGGCGGTCGGGCGGGAACACGGGGTACCAGACGCGCCGCACAACGCCGTCGTCCAGGAGCATCGTGAGCCGGCGCAGCAGGGTCCGCCGGCCCGCGGCGAACGTCGGCAGCCCCATCGCGGCCGCCAGCTCCCCGCGCTCGTCCGACAGCAGCGGGTAGGGCAGCCCGAGGCGGGCCACGATCTCGGCCTGGCGCTCGGGGCTCTGGACCGAGACGCCGACGACCTCGACGCCGAGGCCGCGCAGGCCGGCGCAGGCGTCGCCGAAGCCGCACGCCTCCGCCGTGCAGCCGCGGGCGCCGGGGATGGCGTCCCAGCCCTCCGCCGGCAGCGCCTCGCCCGGGCGGCCGGCCCAGGGGAAGGCGAACGCGACGACGGGCCCCTCGAGCCGGGCCAGGGACGCCGTCCCGCCCGCCGTCGAGGGCAGGGCGACGTCGGGGACCGGCGCGCCGGCGAGGTGGTCGGCGGCGCCGTCGTCCTCGGGCTCGGGCAGCCCGGGCGGGAGCGTCCTCGGGTCCACGGTCACGGATGCACGATGCCACGTCGCGGCCCTTGGCATGATCCGCCGGTGCCCGACCTCTCGCCCGACGAGCTGCTCGCCACCACGCGGACCGTGCGGCGCCGCCTCGACACGAGCCGCCCGGTGGAGCGGGAGCTGATCGAGGAGTGCCTGCGCCTGGCCCAGCAGGCCCCGAGCGGCGGCAACCGCCAGGGCGCGGCCTTCGTCGTGGTGACCGACGCCGAGCGCCGCCGCCGCCTCGGCGAGCTCTACCGCCGCGGCTGGGACCGCTACCTGAA
>DATAGF010000117.1:0-3490 GCA_036257075.1 Miltoncostaeaceae bacterium | reverse complement strand
GAGGGCCTCGGCGCAGTCGGCCAACTCGCGCAGCAGGGTGTGGCCGTTGTAGTGGAAGTCGCCGATCAGCGGGGCCGCGACCCCGTGCACGTCGCGCAGGCGCTCGCGGATCTCGGCCACCCGGGCCGCCGCCGCCCGGTTGTTGACCGTGATCCGGATGATCTCAGAGCCGGCCTCGGCCAGCTCGGCGACCTGGCGCGCCGTCGCGGCGGCGTCGGCCGTGTCGGTGTTGGTCATGGATTGAACGACCACCGGGGCGCCGCCGCCCACCACGACGTCGCCGACGCGGCAGGGCCGGCTCTGGCGTCGCGACTGGGTGCCGATCACGCCGCTGAGACTAGCGATTGAGCTGGAACCCCTCGCCGGTGATGCGCCCGATGTCGTTCTGGAGGGCGAAGACGAACACCACCAGAACGAGCGCGAGGCCGACGAAGGAGGCCCGCTCGTAGGTCGTGCGGCTGAGCGGCGAGCCCTTGGCCTTCTCGAGCAGGGCGAAGAGGATGTGGCCGCCGTCGAGCGGCGGGATCGGCAGGAGGTTGAAGATGCCGAGCGCGAGGCTGATGACGCCGACGAAGCGCAGGAGCGTGATCAGGCCGTCGTCGGAGACCTCGTTGAAGACCGCCCCGACGCCGACGACGCTCGAGACCTGGTCGCGGGCCTCCTCGCTCGTGAAGACCTCGCCGAAGACCTCGACGTTGGCCTTGACGACGTAGTAGGTGAAGTCGAGGCCCTCCCCCAGCCCACCGATGAATCCGTACTGCTGGGTCGGGCCCTGCACGGCGTCGAAGGTGAAGCCGAGGCCGGTGCGCCGCCCGGCCGCGTCGTTGAGCTCCTGCAGCTCGGCGGTGCGCGTGAGGGTGCGCCCGTCCCGCTCGAGGGTCAGCACCACGTCGTCGCCGGGCCTGCCCGCGAGCAGCTGCTGGCGCAGGCGCTCGGGGTCGCCGTTCACCTGGACGTCGTCGATGGCGACGAAGCGGTCGCCCGGCTGGATGCCCGCCTTGGCGGCCGCCGCTCCCGGCGTGACGGCCCCGACCGTGTCGGTGACGCGCGCGGTGGGCACGCCGATCCAGAAGATCGCCGCGAAGATCGCGATCGCCAGGAGGATGTTGACGGCGGGGCCGGCGAGGATCGTGACGATCTTCCGCCAGGCCGGCATGTTGTAGTAGGCGCGCGGCTCGACCTCGGGGGGGAGCTCCTCCCCCCGGGTCATGCCGCTGATCTTCACGTAGCCGCCGAGCGGCAGCCAGCCGATGCCGTACTCGGTCTCGCCGCGGCGGAACGACCAGATCGCCTTGCCGAAGAAGATCGAGAAGCGCTCCACGCGCATCCCGCACCACTTCGCGACCACCATGTGCCCGGCCTCGTGCACCAGCACCAGGGTCATCAGGATCAGGACGAACCAGAGGATGTTCAGGCCGACCACGCGGGCACCCCCTCGATGGCGGCCTGCGCGGCCTCGCGCGCGCGGGCGTCGGCGCGGAGCACGACCTCCAGGTCGGCGGCCGCCTCGGCGGGCACGGCCTCGAGCGCCGCCCCCACGACGCGCGGGATGTCCATGAAGCCGATCCGCCCCGCCAGGAACGCGGCCACCGCGACCTCGTCGGCGCCGTTGAGCACGGCCGGGGCGGTCCCGCCCTCGAGGCCCGCCTCGCGGGCCAGCCGCAGGCAGGGGAAGGCGGCCTCGTCGGGCGCCTCGAACTCGAGCCGGCGGCCCACGAGGTCCATCGCCGGCCCGGCCGGCGGCGGGGCGGGGTGGCGCAGCGCGTAGCCGATCGGCACCCGCATGTCGGGCGGCCCGCAGTGGGCCAGGACGCTCCCGTCGTCCAGCCGGGCCATGGCGTGCACCAGGGACTGGGGGTGGACCACGACCTCGATCCGCTCGTACGGCAGCCCGAACAGATGGTGGGCCTCGATGACCTCGAAGCCCTTGTTCATCAGGGTCGCCGAGTCGATCGTGATGCGGCCGCCCATCCTCCAGGTGGGATGGTCGAGGGCCTGCTCGGCGGTGACCGACTCGAGCTCCTCGGCCGCCCGTCCGCGGAAGGGGCCGCCGGAGGCGGTGAGGATGCCGGCCACCACCCGCTCCCGCGGCACGCCCTCCAGGAGCTGGAACATCGCCGAGTGCTCCGAGTCGACCGGCACGAGGGCTGCGCCCGTGCGGGCGCGGGCCGCGTTGACCAGCTCCCCGCCCACGACCAGGCTCTCCTTGTTGGCGAGCGCCACCGGCAGGCCCCGCTCGAGCGCGGCCAGGGTCGGGGGCAGGCCCGCCGCGCCCACGATCCCGTTCAGCACGACGTCCGGCTCGCTGGCGTCCATGAGGTCGCCGTGGTCCCGCCCGCCGCCGGAGTGGGAGGTGTGCGCGACCCCGTGGGCCGCCGCCTGCTCGTCCATCTCGCCGACCCGGCTGCCGCACGCCAGGCCGCAGCAGGTCATGTCGGGGGCCGCCTCGATCACCTGGAGGGCCTGTACGCCGATGGACCCCGTGCAGCCGAGGACGAGGACGCGGATCACGCAAGCGAGTGTAGCGAGGGTCCCCCGCCGCGCCCGCGGGGGAATGTGAAGCGCGCGCTAACGCTCCGGGCCTGACGGGCCCGTCAGTCCACCAGGGCCTGGGCGGTCTCGCAGAAGGCGGCCACCAGGCGCACCGAGGCGTCGAGGTCGTCCGGGTGGCAGGCCTCGACGACCTGGTGGACGTAGCGGGTGGGGATCGAGACGCAGCCGGCCGGGGCGCCGTCGCCCGACAGCCCGAGCTCGCGCGTGTCGGTGCCGCCGCGCGGCATGACCTCGAGCTGGTGCGGGATCTCGCGCTCCTCCGCCACCGCCACGAGGTGGTCGACCACGGCGCGGGGCACGATCGCGCTGGTGTCGTAGACCTTCACTGCGGCGCCGCCCCCCAGGGTCGTGACGCGCTCGTGCGGCTTCGCCTCCG
The DNA here is from genome assembly GCA_036257075.1 of Miltoncostaeaceae bacterium. Lineage (GTDB taxonomy): Bacteria > Actinomycetota > Thermoleophilia > Miltoncostaeales > Miltoncostaeaceae > DATAGF01. Next base: position 561 of record DATAGF010000117.1, on the reverse strand, counting down.
GTCCGTCGTTGGCGAGCGTGATGTCGATGGCCAGGCCGATCCGGGGCCGCAGCCGCGAGGCGGCGACGCGGGCGCCACGAAGCCCCACCTCCTCCTGGACGCTCGCCACGGCCACCACCTCGCACTCGTGGTCGCCCAGCGCGCGGACGGCCTCGATCATGACGTAGAGCCCGGCCCGGTTGTCCAGGCTCTTGCACGTGACGAGGTCGCCGAGGCGCGCCATGCCGCGCTCGCGCGTCACGACGTCCCCCGGTCGCACGAGCTCGCGCACGCGCTCGGCCGGCAGGCCCACGTCCACGAAGTAGTCGTCGAGCTTGGCCGGAGTGCGCTTCTCCTCGTCGCTCATCAGGTGGACGGCCTTGGTGCCGAGAACGCCGAGCAGGTCCTCGCGGCCGTGCACGAGGACCCGCTGAGCCGTGAGCGTCTTGGGGTCGAAGCCGCCCAGCGGCAGCAGCCGCAGGTAGCCGGCGTCCTCGACGTGGCTGACCATGAAGCCGATCTCGTCCATGTGGGCCGACAGCATCAGGCGCGGGCCGCCGCGCCCGGCGCGGCGGGCGACCA
>DATAGF010000112.1:0-2463 GCA_036257075.1 Miltoncostaeaceae bacterium | reverse complement strand
CACGTCCGCCCTCTCGACGGCGGGCACCGGCGACGTCCTCACCGGCGCCGTCGCGGCCTTCCTGGCCAAGGGCGTCGAGCCCTTCGCGGCCTCGGCGGCCGCCGTGGCCGCCCACGCCCGGGCCGGCGAGCTCGCCGACCGGGGCGACGGCACCATCGCCTCCGACGTCCTGGACGCCCTGCCGGCGGCGATCCGGCCTTCCGCAGGGTGAGCGCCGACCGCGCCGCCGCGCGGATCGACCTCGGGGCCATCCGCCACAACGCCGCCCTGCTCGCCCGGGCCGCCGGGGGCGCCCGGCTGATGGCCGTGGTGAAGGCCGACGCCTACGGACACGGCGCCGTCCCGGCCGCGCGCGCGGCCCTCGAGGGCGGCGCCTCGGCGCTGGCGGTCGCAGCCGCCGCCGAGGCCCACGAGCTGCGCGACGCCGGGATCGACGCGCCGGTGCTGGTGATGGGCCCGCTGGCCGGGCAGGACTGGGAGGCCGCCGCGGCGGCGGGCGCCGAGGTCGTCGCGTGGACGCCGGAGTCGGTGGCTCGCGCGGCCGCGGCGTCGGCGGCGGTCGGGGCGCGGGCGCGGGTCCACCTGAAGCTCGACACCGGCATGGGGCGCCTCGGCGCCCGGCCCGAGGACGTCGCCGCCCTCGCCGACGCCGCCGAGGCGGCCCCGGTCGACGTCGTCGGGATCATGACCCACTTCGCGACCGCCGACGAGCAGCAGGGCGAGAACGCGGCCTTCATGGCCGAGCAGCTGGTCCGCTTCCGCGCGGCGACCGCGGCGCTGCGGCCGCGCTTCCCGCAGGCGGCCCTGCACGCGGCCAACTCGGCCGCCGTCCTCCGCGACCCGGCGACGGCCTTCGACATGGTCCGCTGCGGCATCGCCCTCTACGGCTGCTCGCCCTTCGCCGGCGACCCCGCCGACCACGGCCTGCGGCCGGCCATGTCGCTGGTCTCGCACGTCGCCGCGATCAGGACGATCCGCTCGCGCGAGAGCGTCGGCTACGGCCGCACCTGGCGGGCGGCCCGCGGCACGCGGGTGGGCGTCGTGCCGGTGGGCTACGCCGACGGCTACGCGCGCGCCCTCGGGGGGAGGGCCGAGGTGCTCGTGCGCGGCCGGCGGGCGCCGGTCATCGGGGCGGTCTCGATGGACCAGCTCACCGTCGACCTCGGCCCCGACTCCCGGGACGAGGTCGGGGACGAGGCCGTGCTGCTGGGCAGCCAGGACGGCGAGCGCGTGTCGGCGGAGGAGCTCGCCGCCGCGCGCGGCTCGATCAACTACGAGGTGACCTGCGCGATCGGCGCCCGGATCCCGCGGGTGCACGAGGGATGAGCCCGGACCCGCCGGGGGAGGCGGCGCTCCGCGCCCTGGTGGAGCCGCTGGCGGCCCTCGGGCCGCGCGCCTGGGCGGTCGGGGGCGGGGTGCGCGACGCGCTCCTCGGCCGCGAGGTGGCCGACCTCGACGTGGCGGTCGCCGGCGACGCCGCCGCGGCCGCCTGGGCTCTGGCGCGGCCCTCGGGGGCGACGCGGTTCCGCCTGTCGCGGGCCTTCGGGGCCTGGCGCGTGCAGGGCGGCCGGCTGCCGTTCGCCGTGGACCTCACCCCGCTCCAGGGGGGCAGCCTCGAGGAGGACCTCGGCCGCCGCGACGTCACCGTGAACGCCCTGGCGCTCCCGGCCGCCGGCGACGGGGGCCTGATCGACCTGCACGGCGGGCTGGACGACCTGCGCGGTCGCCGCCTCCGGCTCGTGCGGCCGACGGCCCTTGCAGACGACCCGGTGCGGCTGCTGCGGCTCGCCCGCCTGGCCGAGGACCTCGGCTTCGCCATCGACGGCGACGCGCTCGCCCGCGGCCGCGAGGCGTCCGGGCGCCTGTGGGAGGCTCCCGGCGAGCGGCTGGCGGTCGAGCTCGGGCGCATCCTGCGCCTCCGGCACCCCGACCGGGCCTGGCGCAACCTTGACGCGCTCGGGGCCCTCGGCGCGCTGGTGCCCGCCCTCGACGACTCGCGCGGGCTCGACCAGAGCCCGTACCACCACGAGGACGTGCTCGGCCACACGCTGGAGGTGACCGCCCACGTCGCCGACCTCGTCGCCGACCCCGAGCGGGTCTTCCGCTCCCGCGCCGGCCGCGTGCGCGAGGTGCTGGACGCGCCCCTCGCCGACGACCTCACCAGGGGCCAGGCCCTCGGGCTGCCGGCGCTGCTGCACGACATGGCCAAGCCGGCCACCCGCGCGGTCACCCCCGAGGGCCGCGTGACCTTCATGGGGCACGACCGGCTCGGCGCCGAGATGGCCGACGACCTCATGCGGCGCCTGAAGACCTCGACCCGGCTGCGCGAGTTCGTGGTCCGCTGCGTCCGGATGCACCTGCCGCTGGGCTTCATGGTGCACCGCACACCGCTCTCCCTGCGCCAGATCGACCGCTACCTGCGCGCCACGGCCCCCTGGGAGGTCGAGATCATCGTCCTGTCGG
>DATAGF010000108.1:0-5206 GCA_036257075.1 Miltoncostaeaceae bacterium | reverse complement strand
CTCGAGTCGGCCGGCATCACGCGGCCGCCCGACATCGTCGTCGCCGTGACCGGGGACGACGAGGACAACATGATCATCGCCCAGCTCGCGCGCGAGAAGTACGGCGTCCCCAAGGTGATCGCCCGGGTCAACGACCCGCGCAACCAGGTCCACTTCGACCTCCTGGGCATCTCGCCGACGATCTGCCCGACCCAGCGCATCATGGCCCTGATCGAGCACGAGGTCCCCGAGCACGAGCTCGTCCACCTGCTCGAGCTGCGGCAGGAGAACCTCGAGATCATCGAGGTCGAGGTCGACCCCAAGTGCCCGTGCATCGGCAAGACGGTCGAGCGCCTGGGGCTGCCGGCCGGGTCGCGCCTGATCTCGCTGGTGCGCGACGGCCACGCCGAGCTGGTCGACGGCGAGACGGTGCTGCACGCGGGCGACCAGGTGCTCGCGATCCTCGAGCCCGGCCGCGAGGACGAGGTCCGCCAGCTCCTCCTCGGCAGATAGGGCGGCGCCCCGCGACCACCGGGGCAGGCGTCGGGGCGCCGGCGCCGAAGGCCCCCGTGTCCGCATCGGGAGGGAGGGCAGGTGGCCGACGGCAACGGGAGCGGGAACGGCAACGGCACCGGGGGCGGCGCGGCGACCTCGGAGTCGGCCGCGACCGGCGCCGCGCGCGCGGAGGAGGTCGTGGCGCGCTCGCTGGAGCAGACGCGGCGGTGGATCAACCAGCGCCGCCTGAGCGCCGAGGTGCTGGGCCCCGGCCCGCGCCTGAGCACGCGCGAGTGGCTGGTGCGGGTGGCGTTCGGCCTCTTCGCGGTCGTGACGATCGCCGTCGTGGTCTTCAGCGCGCTCGGGCTCCTCAACGCCACCGAGGCGATCTCGGCGATGCTGCCGGTCAGCACGCTGACGGCGGTGATCATCGGGATCTACCTGGGCGGCGAGCGGCCCGGCTGAGGACCCGCCGGTCACGCTCGTCACGCCTGTAGGCTGCCGGGCGTGACGAGCATCCTGGACGGCCTCGAGCGCTCGCTCCTCGAGGGGAAGCGCTCCATCGAGATCGAGGAGGCCCGGCGGCTGGTGGAGCTGCCCGCAGCCGAGTTGCCGCGCCTGCTGGGCCTGGCGCACGAGGTGCGCCGGCGCTGGTGGGGAGAGGGCGTGGAGCTCGAATCGCTCATCAGCGCCCAGACCGGCGGCTGCCCCGAGGACTGCGCCTTCTGCTCGCAGTCCATGCACTACGACGCTCCCGCCCAGCGGCACGCCTTCCTGCCGCTCGACCAGGTGCTCGCGGCTGCGCGCGCGACCGAGGCCTCCGGGGCCAGCGCCTTCTGCATCGTCGTCGCCGTCCGCGGACCCGACCGGCGCCTGATGGACCAGGTGCTCCTCGCCATCGAGGCGATCCACGCCGAAACGAGCCTCGATGTGGACTGCTCGCTCGGCATCCTCACCCGCCCGCAGGCCGAGGCCCTGCGCGACGCGGGCGTGCACCACTACAACCACAACCTCGAGGCGAGCCGCAGCTTCTTCCCCGAGATCGTGACCACGCACACCTGGGAGGAGCGCGTCGAGACCTGCCGGCTGGTCACGGAGCTCGGCATGAAGCTCTGCAGCGGCGGCATCCTGGGGATGGGGGAGACCTGGGAGCAGCGCCTCGAGCTCGCCTACGAGCTGCGCGAGCTCGGGCCGGACGAGATCCCGCTCAACTTCCTCAACCCGCGCCCCGGCACGCCCCTGGCCGGCCGCCGGCCGCTCGAGGCCCACGACGCCCTCCGCGCGATCGCCATCTTCCGGCTCGTCTTCCCGGACAGGATCATCCGCTACGCGGGCGGCCGCGAGCTCGTGCTGCGCGACGCCCAGGCGCTCGGCCTCGTCGGCGGGGTCAACGGGATGATCGTCGGCAACTACCTCACCACCGCCGGCCGCCCGGCGGCGGAGGACGTGCGCCTGGCCGCCGACCTGGGCATGCCGGTCGTCCCGGGCGCGCGCGCGGCCCGTTGAAGGGGGCGGCCTTGGGCCCCCAGGAGGTGCTGGCGCTCGACCGGGAGCACGTCTGGCACCCCTACGCGCCGATGCCGGCCGCCCAGGCGCCGCTCGTGGTGGAGTCGGCCGCCGGCGTGCGGCTGCGGCTCGCCGAGCCGGTGGACGGCGTTCGCGAGCTGGTGGACGGCATGTCGTCGTGGTGGTCGGCGATCCACGGCTACGCCCACCCCGCCCTCGACGCCGCCGCGCGCGAGCAGCTCGGGCGCATGAGCCACGTGATGTTCGGCGGGCTCACGCACGAGCCGGCCGTGCGGCTGGCCGCCCGGCTGGCCGAGATCACGCCCGGCCCGCTGCGCCACGTCTTCCTCGCCGACTCCGGCTCCGTCTCGGTGGAGATCGCGGTGAAGATGTGCCTGCAGCACTGGCGCTCCCTCGGCCGCCCCGGGAAGCGCCGTCTCTGCACCTGGCGGGGCGGCTACTACGGGGACACGCTGCAGCCGATGTCGGTGTGCGACCCCAAGGGCGGGATGCACCGCATGTGGGCCGGCGTCCTGCCCGAGCAGGTCTTCGCCCGCATGCCGCCGGCGGGCTTCGAGGCTCCCGCCGACCCCGCCTACCTGGACCACCTCGAGGCCGTCGTCGCCGAGCACGCCGGCGAGCTGGCGGCGGTGATCGTCGAGCCGGTCGTGCAGGGCGCCGGCGGGATGCGCTTCCACTCGCCCGCCTACCTCGCCGCCCTGCGGGCGATCGCCGACCGCCACGAGGTGCTGCTGGTGTTCGACGAGATCGCGACCGGGTTCGGCCGCACCGGGGCCCTGTTCGCCGCGGAGCACGCCGGCGTGGCGCCCGACGTCATGTGCGTGGGCAAGGCGATGACCGGCGGCTACATGACGATGGCGGCGGTCCTCTGCACCGGCGAGGTGGCCGCGGCGATCTCGGCGGGCGAAGTGCCGGCGCTCGCCCACGGGCCGACCTTCATGGGCAACCCGCTGGCCGCGGCGGTCTCGCTGGCCTCGATCGACCTGCTGCTGGGCCGCGATTGGCGGGCCGACGTCGCGCGCGTCGAGGCCGGGCTGCGCGAGGGGCTCGCGCCGGCGGCCGGCCTGCCCGGCGTCGCCGACGTCCGGGTGCTCGGGGGGATCGGGGTCGTCCAGCTCGACCACGAGGTCGACATGGCGGCCGCCACCGGGGCGGCCGTCGCCCGCGGGGTCTGGCTCCGGCCCTTCCGCGACCTCGTCTACACGATGCCGCCCTACGTGACCGGCGACGACGACCTGGCGCTGATCTGCGAGGCGGCGGTGGCCGCGGCGGCCGAGGGATGAGCCGCACCGGCCTCGGCTGGCTCCCCGCGGCGATCGCCGACCTCGCCGACCGCGACCTGCTGCGCGTCCTCACCTACTGCCAGGGCGCGGCCGACCCGGAGGTGACGATCGACGGCGTGCCCCACCTGCTGCTCGCCTCGAACAACTACCTCGGCCTCGCCAACGATCCGGCCGTGGTCGCCGGGGCGCGCGCCGCCCTCGACGCGTACGGCGCCGGCGCGGGGGCGTCGCGCCTGGTCACCGGCAGCCTCGACCTCCACCGGCGGCTCGAGGAGCGGATCGCCGCGCTCAAGCGCTGCGAGGACGCGCTGGTCTTCCCGACCGGCTTCCAGGCGAACGTGGGCACCATCCCGGCGCTGGTGGGGCGCGGCGACGTCGTCTTCTCCGACGAGCTGAACCACGCGAGCCTCATCGACGGGTGCCGCCTCTCCGGCGCTCGTGTCGTGCGCTACCCGCACGCCGACCCGGCGGCCCTCGAGGAGGCGGTCCGCGTCGCCGGGGAGGCCGGTCGCCGCCTGATCGTGACCGACACGGTCTTCTCAATGGACGGCGACCTCGCGCCCCTGCCCGCGATCGTCGCGATCGCCGAGCGCCACGGGTGCATGGTCATGGTCGACGAGGCCCACGCGACCGGCGTGCTCGGCGCCACCGGCGCCGGGGCGCTCGAGCACTGCGGCCTGGAGGGCCGCGTGCCGGTCGTCATGGGGACGCTCTCGAAGGCCCTCGGCGCCCAGGGCGGCTACGTCGCCGGCGACCGCGACCTCTGCGACTACCTGCGCACCCGCGACCGGGGGTTCGTCTTCACGACCGCCCTCGCGCCCGCCGCCGCCGGCGCAGCGCTCGCGGCCCTCGACATCGTGCGGGACGAGCCGGGGCGCCGCGCCCGCCTGCGCGCGCTGGTCGCCCGGCTCGTCGAGGGAGCCCGCGACCTGGGCTACCGGGTGCTGCCCACCGACTCCGCCGTCGTGGGGGTCGTGATCGGCGAGGCGGCCGACGCCCTCGCGGTGGGCGCGTCCCTGCGAGCGTCGCGCGTCTGGGCGCCCGCCATCCGTCCCCCGTCGGTCCCGCCGGGCACCGCCCGCCTGCGGCTAACCGTGATGGCGACCCACGAGGACCGCCACATCGACTGGGCCATCCGCGCGCTCGCCGACGCCCGCAGCCTGGTGGCCGCCTAGTGTTGGCAGAACCGGGGATCTTCGTCATGGGCACCGACACGGGCGTCGGGAAGACCGTCGTCACGGCGGCCATCGCCCTCGCGGCCCGGGCCCGGGGGCGTGACCCCGCGGTTCTCAAGCCGGCCCAGACGGGCGACGACGGTGCGCTCACCGGCGACGCCGAGTTCGTCGCCTCGCTGATCGGCCTGGACGAGCCGCCCGAGGCCATCTGCCCTTATCGGCTGCGCGCGCCGCTGGCACCCTCGGTCGCCGCCGAACTCGAGGGGCGCCGCCTCGACCCGGCCGTGGTTGCTTGCTCATACAACGACCTGGCGGAGCGGCACGACCTCGTGCTGGTGGAGGCCGCCGGCGGCGCGCTGGTGCCCTTCTCCGACGGCGTCGACATGGCGGGGCTGGCGGCGATGCTCGCCCTGCCCGTCGTGGTCGCCATGCGGTCCGGGCTCGGGACGCTGAACCACACCCTGCTGACGCTGGAGGCCCTCCACCGCCGCGGTCTCACCGTGCTCGGCGTCGTCATCAGCGGCTACCCGGAGGATCCGGGGCTCGACGCCCTCACCAACCCGTGGGCGCTCGCCCGCCTGACCCCGGTGCCGCTCCTGGGCGCGATCCCCCTCGACCCGGCGATCGACGTCGAGGGGGGCCGTCCCGGCCGCCTGGCCGAGATCGGGCCGCCCGGGCTCGACCCGCTGCTCGGCGGCACGTTCTCGCCCGCCCGCTTCCGGCGCGAGGGCGAGGCGCGCCTCGCCG
>DATAGF010000102.1:0-2279 GCA_036257075.1 Miltoncostaeaceae bacterium | reverse complement strand
TGGCACGACGAGTAGCCGACCGACAGGAGCACCGGCCGGTCCTCGGCCCGCGCCCGGCCGAAGGCGTCGTCGCCCCAGGGCTGCCAGTCGACCGGGTTCTCGGCGTGCTGGCGCAGGTACAGGCTGGACTCCTGCGCGAGCCGGTTCACGCGGCGAGCATAGCCCCGGCCCCGTCGCCCGCGCCCTTCGCCGCTCCGCTAGGCTCGAAGCGTGATCGACCCCTTCATCGCCGCCGCCGGCCCGGCCCCAGCGCGGGGCACGGAGGGCCGATGGCGCCAGGTCGCCCTGCTGGCGGCGTCCTCCGCCATGGGCGACTCGCCTCGCGCGGCGACCGACCTCGCCGCGACCCTGCTCGCGCTGGACCACCCCGCCGCGGCGGCGATGGCCCTCGAGCGGTCGGAGCCCGGCGACCCCTGGGCGCGCTGGTGGGGCGTGCTGGCGGCGGGCCAGTCGCCAGATCCGCGCGCCCGCGACCAGGCCCTGGCCGCCGCCCTCGCGGCCGAGCCCGAGGGCCCCGACGGCCGCGAGGTGGCGCGGCGGCTCGAGGACCTCGCCGAGGAGCTGGCGGCCCTCTCCGGCGAGGACGCGCCGGGCGCGCGGTTCGCGATCCTCGGCCACCGCGCCCGGCCGCGCCGCCGGGTGCTGCTCGCCGGCCGCTCGTCCGCGGCCTTCATCATCGAGCCCGGCTGGGAATCGGTGCGCCTGGTGCGGCTGGGCCCCTCCGAGGGCCCGGCGCTCGGCAACCGCGCCCACATGTCGCTGCTCGAGGTCATCGCCGCCATCCGGCGCGGCGAGGCGGGGCCCGGCTGGGACGTCCCCGACGACCGGCCGGCGGAGCTCGACCCCGAGGCGATGCTGGTGGCCCTGCGCGAGGACCCGGCCGCGCGCGACCGGCGCCTCATGAGCCTCGCTCGCGAGGTCGCCGAGGAGCGCGAGCGGCTGCGGGAGGAGCGCGCGGCGCTCGCCGAGGAGCGCGCCTCCATGGCCGCCGAGCGCGCCCGCCGGCGGCGCATCCGGCCAGTGCCGCCACCGCCCGCGGCCGCGGCCGAGGTGCCGCTGCCGCGCAGCGCCGACGAGGCGGCGGCCCTGCTCGGCATCGCGGCCGGGGCCGCGCCGGACGACGTCGACCGCGCCTACCGCGACCAGGTCTCGCGCTGCCACCCCGACCGGGTCGCCGGCCTCCACCCGGCCATCCGGGGCCAGGCCGAGGGCCTGACCGTGGCCCTCAACGCGGCCCGCGACCTCCTGCTCGGCCGCGTCCCGCGCCGCCGGGCTCAGCGCGCCAGCGGGTAGCGGCGCCCCCGCCAGCGCGGCCCGCGGCCGGCGAGGCGCTCGAGCGCGCCGCGGATCGCGGCGGCGGACATCACCGCCATGCCGAGCGGCATCGTCGCCGCGTAGGGCGCCGGGGTGGGCACCGCCCACGTCGTCAGCCGCTGGAGCGCGATGAGCGATGCCGTCCCGGCGGCGCCGACTGCGACGAGGCGCCGGTCGCGCCGGCGCACGCCCTGCGCCGCCGCGAGGGGCGGGAGCAGGCCGAGGAGGCCCAGGACGGCCCCGCCGACCAGGGCCTTGGCGGGGCCGCCCTCGATCCCGAACGAGGCGTTCTTGCTCCAGCCGCGCCACACCTCGCGCGGCCCGTGGTACATCCGCAGGCGGGCGAGGCCGCCGGCCGGCGCCGGCACGAGCAGGCCGCCGGCGCCCTTGACGCGCGCGGCGAGGGCCACGTCATCGACCATCCGCCCGCGGATGCCCGCGTGGCCGCCGATCCGGCCGTAGAGCCCGCGCTCGATGAGCAGGTAGCCGCCCGCGGCGATGGCCACCGCGGTGCGGCGCGAGCGGGCGAGCGGGCCGGGCGCGACGAAGGCCCCGATCGCCGCCGCGGCCGCCGGGATCACCACCCGCTCGGCGGGGCTCTCGGCCAGGATCGTGGGGAACAGGCTCACGCCGCCCCGCCCCAGTCGCAGCGCCATCGCGAGCGCCCGGCCCAGGGAGTCGGGGGCGTGCACGACGTCGGCGTCGGCGAAGAGCAGCCACTCGCCGCGGGCCGCCTGAGCCCCCTGCCAGCAGGCCCAGGGCTTGCCGACCCAGCCGGCCGGCAGGGGCTCGCCGGCGAGCGCGCGCACCCGCGGGTCGCCCCCGGCCGCCGCGAGGGCCGCGGCGCGGGAGCCGTCGCGCGACTGGTCGTCCACGACGATCACGTCGACCGGCCCGTACTCGAGCGCGCGGAGGCTGCGGATCGCGGCCCCGACGCCGCGCTCCTCGTCACGGGCGGGCAGGAT